>NZ_JAWOUH010000005.1:0-258314 GCF_033339295.1 Vibrio sp. 704
TGACAATGCCGTTACTGACGAAGACACGCCAGTGACGATTGATGTCCTGCCAAACGACACCGATATTGATGGTGATAAGTTGTCTATCCAATCGGCGTCTGTACCTGAAGCGCAAGGCACAGTTGAGATTGTTGATGGAAAATTGGTCTTCACACCGGCTGAGAACTTCAATGGTGACGCCGAAATCACTTACACCATCACTGATGGTTCGCTGACTGACCAAGCGAAAGTAGCTGTTACCGTTAACCCAGTAAACGATGCGCCAACGATCAAGGTCGATGCTGTAGAAAGTATCACTGAAGATGCAGTGAATACCGATACGGTAGTGGCAACGTTGGAAGTCGCTGATATCGACACGCCAGAAGAGCAATTAACCGTTTCTTTAGAAAACAACTCAAACGGCTACTTTGCGCTAGTTGGCGATGAAGTCAAACTGACTCAAGCGGGTGTTGACGCGGTTAACAACGACGAACTCAACCTTAAAGACCTAACGATCAGCGCATCAGTATCGGATGGTGTTAATCCAACGGTTAGCGACAGTGATAGTTTGATTGTGAATCGCGTTAACGATGCACCAACAGTCGACAATGTGATTTCAGATCAAGTGTTAGCAGAAGATTTTACGATCTACACGATTGATTTAAACGACGCATTTAAAGACAGCGACTCCGCACTGAACTTCTCAGTGTCCGGCAACAGCAACGTGTTGGTGTCGATTGAAAATGGCATCGCGACCATTAGCCCAACTGCGGACTGGAACGGCTCAGAAACCCTAACCTTTACCGCCACCGATCCAAGCGGTGAAAGCGTTAGCCAAACGGTGAACTTCACAGTGGCGCCTGTGGCAGATATTGAATCTGACCGCGCGACGGTTGTGGAAGACACACCAACCATCATCAAGGTTTTAGGTAACGACACGTTCGAAGGCGACGACAAAGTGGTGTCGCTGGATACCAATAACGGTCCAGCTAACGGCACGGTCTCGGTCAACCCGGACGGCAGCGTCACTTACACGCCAAACGACAACTTCCACGGGGCAGACAGCTTCACCTACATCGTCACCTCCGGTGGTGTCAGTGAATCCACCATTGTTAACGTCGATGTCACGCCAGTAAACGACAAACCTGACAGTGAAGACTTTACGCATGTGGCCGATGATCAGCTTACGCACGTTGTGTTTGATACCGATACGAAGCCTCTGGGTCACGGTGACTCTCAAGATCATATCGCGGATGTTGAAGACGACTTAAAAGGCAACGATCTACATGTCCGAATTACTGAACTGCCAACCTCAGGTACGTTGTTCTTTAAAGATAGTGATGGTGAGTTGCACGAAATTAAAGAAGTAAGCGATACGCTTTATGACAAAGACAGCCTTTACTATGAAGCTGATAATGTGGGTTTCTTATTAGGTATCAAGGATCGCCCAGATACACTAAATAGTTCCGAGTCTACAACAGATTTCAATAATTGGGGGCTAAGTGAGGACGGAGGTCCATCACACTCCCGTACTGAGCATTTAGCAAATGGAGCTTCTATCACCATTTCTTCTGATAGCGGTGAGCTTGCGCAGTACAACCGCCAGGTGTCACACATCGGCAATGGTATCGCTGACAATGATGGGCAGGGTATTGAGAAAGGTGAAACGATTACGATCGATTTGTCTAATAATCCTGTGGGCAGCGTAAACCTTGGCTTAGATGGATTAGGTGGATTGTTTGATTACGGTGATGACAACGCAGCACTTATTACGGTTACATACTTAGATTCAAATAATGTCCAACAGACTCAAACGTTCGAGTTTTTGAAGCCTGAAGGCAACTTCATGCTATTCCAAGAAACAAGCGTTGGTTATGGGAAAGATCTAGCTCTTCCTGAAGGTTCGGTCATTACTCAGTTAGATTTTTCTACGAAAAATGAAGGGAACTGGGAGTTACGTTATGTAGAAGGTGTACCTGCCGAAGACAGCTTTGGATATGTGGCAGTCGACTCTGAAAATGGCGTTAGCGATCCATCTACAGTCAATATCGTTAATGAAATGCTAGATGGTAATATTGCTGAAAATGGGCCAAGCCTGTCTGTGGTCGGTGATAGCGTGACTGAGGGTGACAATGTCACGTTCTCGGTTGTTCTAAATGAAACCACTAGCACTGCCGTTAAGTACCAAGTTGATATGCTTGCTCAAGGTTCTTCAGTTGATAAGAATGACGTAAATCTATCAAATGCAACCTATACAAATGGTGTTGTTTTCTTAGGTGGTTACTTGATTGTTCCTGCAGGTATAAGTAGCTTCGAAATATCGATTCCGACTATTGATGACTTGGTTGTGGAAAGCAGCGAAACGATCGTTCTTGAGATCGGCGGTGAAACGGGGACGGCAACAGTTCTTGATAATGACAGTACAAAACTTAGCGTAGTAGATGCCGGCGATGTCATTGAAGGAACTGACGCAATATTTACCGTTTTACTCTCTAACCCTGTTCAAGAGGCCGTTGTCGTCAATCTGAAGTCAACAACAAATGATAGCTATACTGCGGAAGATGTTGATCTAGGCACTATGGTAGTGACCTATGTGGATACTCATGGTCAAACTCAAACATTAGATATAGCGCCTAATGGAGACGTTACTATACCTCCAGGTGTCGCTGAAATTAAAGTCGCAGTCCCGACCAAACTAGATAATGTCCATGAAGGTGATGAGAGCTTTGGTCTTACGGTTACGGAAATCGGTAGTGTCACCAGTAATGGTATTGCAACTGGTAACGCAAATATTGTGGATTCTGATCCTGCACCTTTAGTTAGTATTAGTGCCGATCAAAATAGCGTAAATGAAGGTGAAACGGCAGGCTTTACGCTGACACTTGATAAAGTTGCAGATGAGAGTGTTACGGTTCATGTCGAATATAGTGGCGTGGCCCAAGATGGAAAAGATTTTGTTGGCGTTCTGAGTGTTGAAGTTCCTGCGGGTCAATCTTCAGCTGCTCTTGACTTACTGACGGTCACCGATGGTATTTATGAGGGCGCAGAATCTTTCACAGTAACCATTAAAGAGGTTGATGGCGCTGATGCGAGCATTGCTTCAAATAACAGCGCAAGTGTTGTGATCGTTGATGCCCAAAGTGCACCGAAAGTGACTATTAGCTCAGATCAATCCTCAGTTGATGAAGGTAGTGATGCAAAATTTATCGTCAACATTGACCAAAAAGCAGATGAAGATGTACTGGTAACATTCACAATCGGAGGGAATGTTGATGACAAAGATTATATTGCTCCAAGTACGTACACAGTCACGATTCCAGCGGGTAAAACGTTGGCGCCGATTGATATAAAAACTCTCGATGATGGTATTTACGAAGATCTTGAAAACCTAACCGTGACTCTAATTGATACGGTTGGTGCAGATTCGACGCTTGCAAGTGACTCGAATGAAGCAACAGTCTCTATTATAGATGCTCAGCACGCTCCAGAGTTTATTTCTGGCGGCGATAGTGCTGGTGACAAACCAAATGATGATGTTTACGACTTCGGGTCAGTTAACGAAAACACGGTGATTGGGGCCGTTATCGGCACGGTCGTTGCTGAAGATCACGATAATGACGTGCTTGTATACCGTTTTGCAGATGGCTCGAGCACTAATGGTATTTTTGATATCGACCCGACAAGTGGAGAGATTTCATTGAACAAGACAATCGATGATGTTGACTTGGGCGATTATACGCTTCAGGTTGAGGTTATCGATGGAACTGGCGGGATTGATACTGCCGAGGTAAATGTTTCTCTGGTAAATGTGAATGATGCTCCTGAATCTTCGCCTTCAGTGGTTGAGATGAATGAAGATACTCAAGTGATGCTTGATTGGTCATCATTCGGTATTAGCGATGTGGACTCTGATGTATCAGATCTATCCGTCCAAATTACAACGCTTCCTAGCGATGGCTCATTAGAGTACAGAGATTCGCAAGGCGATTGGCAGTCTGTACAAATCGATCAAGTCCTCGATAAATCGCTTTTTGAGGAAAACGGTGTTCGTTTTGTACCTGAATTAAATGAATCAGGCAGTGACAGCTTCGGCGGAAATCAAGTCGGAGATCAGGAATCTAGTTACGCTCAAATTGGTTTTAAACCGACAGATGGGCAGAGCTCTGGTCAAGAGTCGACACTGACAATAGACGTGAACCCTGTAGCTGACAAACCGAACTTAATTGCAGTGACGCCATTAAACTCATTGCCTCAACAAGAGTTTAACGTTACGACATGGAGTAATGTTCAAGTTGGTTCTAGTGATGGTATGGGGGTCAATGGAGAGACTCTAATCTCAGCGATCAACGCTCTTAATGAAGCCGATGGTACTCGATTGAGTTGGGCAAATGTGGAAGATTTAGGGACTCATGCAACCTTGGCAAATGAGGCCGTTCTAGTCACATCTCTTGTTTATCTCGAAGCTGGCTCGAGTTACGACTTTGTCGGTCAAGCCGATGATAGCCTTGCAATCAAGTTGGGTGGTACGTTACTTGATCAAGCTCGTTGGGGGAGCGACAGTGGTGATATTAAGGGAGCTAGCTTTACCCCTTCGGTATCTGGCTTTTATCCAATTGAAATTTATCACCATAACCAAAGTGGTCCGGGTAACTTTAATGTGGATGTATCCATTAATGGACAAGCGCCTGTCAACCTGAGCAATAGTAGTCTTTACGTAGTTAGTGATGAAAGTGCACTAGAAGCAACTGATATCAGAACGTCTGAACTACAAGAAGTTAATGGTGTTGCGTTTTACGAAACATACCAGCTGAACGAAGGGTTACAAGATACAGCGATACCGCTCTCTGAAATTAAAGCAAGCTTAAATGATACAGATGGCTCTGAATCACTTAAAGTCACGCTAACTGGCTTACCTGTAGGTGCGATCCTTTCAGATGGAAATAGTTCTATTACTGTCGCAACTATTGATGAAGAACTGGACGTGACAAGTTGGGCATTAGATGCACTTACTGTGACTCCACCTGCGGGCTCCCATGATGACTTCACTATCAATTTGACTGCAACGAGTACAGAAAGCTCGAATGGTGATTCAGCAGAATCTAACTTGGCGATCAATGTTGTAGTACATGAGAACTTACCTACGGAAACGGAAAGTGATTTGGGCGAAACCATAGAAGACAATACTCTACAAGGGAATGTATTGCTTAATGACTCTGACGGCGACAATATTCTGATGGTAGATCATCTTACTATCGATGGTGCTGATTACGAGGTAGGCGAAAGTGTTTCTTTGACTAGTGGTACGTTACTAGTAAACCGAGATGGTAGTTACATATTTGAACCTGCTGAGCATTGGTCAGGTGACGTTCCATTAATTAGCTATACCACAAATACTGGCGTAACAAATACACTTGATATCAATGTTGTTGCTATCGCAGATGCACCTACGATCACGATCAATGTTGGCGACTTAGTTAAACGAGATGCTATTGATCCAAACCATCACTTAGCTACATCGGCAATAAATAATACCAATACCGAAAATGAGGCTGTCGCAGCCAACCTTGGGTTGGATAATGCAGTACCTAAAATTAATACACACGCTGGTGTTGTGTTGGGAGTCAATACTGACTTAAGTGACACCGACAGCTTGTTTGTTGGGACAGATTTCAACGATGTATTCTATGGTGGCGGTGGCGATGACGTATTTGTTGGCGGTGGTAACAATGATACGTTTTATGGTGATGACGCGACCAGTCTTACTCTGCATGATGGTAAAGATACAGTCTACTTAACAGGGAACTTTGATGACTACAAAATGACCTTCAAAGACGATCATGGAGGTAAAGTTCCATATTGGATTTTATTAGATAGTCGTTCTATCGATTCGGTAAACGATCATACAGGTAGTGATGACCGAGGTGATCATTTATATGAAATTGAACGCGTTGTTTTTGCAGACAAAATTGTTGATTTGAAACCTGATGGCACTTATGAAGTGCTTCAAGATCGCTGGATTTCGGTCGATGTGGATGTTGATCTAGTTGATGTCGATGGAAGTGAGGATTTAGCGCAGACTGCTCTTGTACAAGATCTACCAGACGGTGTTGACGTGTATGTTGATGGGGTCGCAATTAAGCAAGATTCAAATGGAGATTACCCTGTCACTCTTGGTACAGATGGTAAGCTTTCCCTGGATATCAGAGTGCCATTCGATTATGAAGGCAGCTTAGAGTTCCCGCTAAGCGTTACTGCTACGTCTGTTGAAGGATCAAATAATGACGCAGCTTCAACAACTGAATCCGTTGAGCTTACAGCTCGTGACTATGTGTTGGAGTCGGGATCGCATGGGAATGATCAGATAACGGGTAGTGACGATCACGATATTATTGTTGGTGATGTTCAAGGATTGGAGATCATTGCAGGTCAGGACTACAACATCGCATTTGTTCTGGACACTTCAGGGAGCATGGGTAACTGGGTAGGAACTGCGAAGCAAGAAGTGCTAGATGTGTTTGATGAGCTGTTAAGTGCGGTAAATCAAGGAGAGAAGCCAGGGACAGTGAATATTCACCTTAGTGAATTTGCTTCAAGTGCATCAGCGGTGATTTCTGTTGACTTGAGTTCTCTTACAGCAAGAAAAGAGTTTGTAGAAGAGTTGAATCGTGTAATTGATGATGAGGGTTCTGGCGGCACAAACTATGAGGCGGGCTTACAGTCGGCCGTTGAATGGTTCAGCAGTCAACCTAACCCTAATGGCCAAAATATCACGTACTTTGTTACGGATGGTCAACCAAATAGAGCAACATACCTCTATGGTGTAGCACCGAGTGAATTCTCGAAAGTGATTTTGGACGTCGATAATTCTGGCAAGCTTGTTACCCTGCAAGATATTGCGAGTAAAAACAATTACTCATACGGACAAACAGTTACCTACAAAGGTGATGTCGTTATAGATAGTTACGGTAAGGTTTATTCACCGCTAACAGGAAGAATCCTTGGCGATATCGACAGATATTATGGCTCTATCCGTTATTACGATGAAGGGAATAGCTCGACACAAGCTCAACACATGTATCAAGTACTAGCGGCATTGTCCTCTATAGAAGCGATAGGTCTTGGGAGTGGCGTTGATGAACATACACTCAAGCAGTATGACACTGATGGTGTGGTAGAGTCAGATATTGATGTTACTAAGCTTGCTGAAACGATATTGGGTCAAGATGTACCTCTCAAACAAGGTTCAGACACTATTCAAGGAGGTGAAGGTAACGATATCTTGTTAGGTGACTTAATTGAGTTTGGTGGTAATGAACAAGGCTTAAGTGCGATTCAATCACATGTGGCGCAGCAAACGGGTCAGGATGTGTCTACCGTTGACGGCGAAGATATACATGAGTACGTTAGAAATAACTTGGAAGAATTCAACCAAACTCACCAAGGAGATAAATCGGATAATTTATATGGCGGCGCTGGTGATGACTTACTATTTGGTCATGGTGGCAACGACATACTCGTTGGCGGTGAAGGGGATGATATTCTGATTGGTGGTTTAGGTAGTGATACTTTAACAGGGTCAGAAGGGGCCGACATCTTTAAGTGGAGTGAAGTCACTAACGATGTTGATACTGTCACTGACTTCAATAAAAATGAAGACGCTCTAGACTTCTCAGATCTGTTTGACGACTTATCTAAAGATGAAATTGGAGAGCTTCTTAATGATCTTCAATCAGGTGATCATACTGGTGATGTCGGAGAGTATCATGTAGAAGTGGCACCAGACGGGGGATCTGAGGCAAACCTGAGTATTACAAAAGGGAGCTCGACATTGGACATCCATTTTGACGGTGCAAGTGTTGATGATGTGACTCAAAGCTTAATTGCGAGTTTAGAAGCTCAGTACAAAGACATGTAGTAGCGCTAAACTGTAGTCAAATTTAAAATCAAAAAGGTCTAGCAATTTGCTAGACCTTTTATTTTTACGGTCTGTTTATTGTTGTGCTAGCTTTTTGGAAGTGTTGTGAAAACGGTCCATTCTTTCTTCACTTCACCCTTGTGGCCAATCACTGTTGCGGTTACTCGACGGTTCAATGCGTGACTAACTTGGTCTGTACCTTGTGTCGCAAGTACTGTGTCTCCATAGCCGACAATGGTAACTCTATCTCCACTAATGCCGTTCTTCATGAGCTCTTTTCTAACGTTTTCAGCGCGGCGCTTAGATAAGTCAAGATTATGTTCTGCAGTACCAGTGCGACTAGCATAACCTTGAATCTCTATAGACGTGTTCGGGTACTCTTTCAAAAAGTCGGATAGTTCAAGAATTTGTTGCGTAAAGATAGGGTTGATCACATCGGAATCGTTCGCAAATAGTACTCGAATTTGCATTTCTTGTGAGGAGTCAACGTACGAACCGCAACCGTCGTTGTCTATTTCGGCACCCAAAGGTGTACCCGGGCACAAATCTCGCTCGTTAATGACTCCGTCAGAGTCATCATCTATATGATCAGCCCACTGATCGGCAATTGGGGTATCTATGTAATCATATTCATCACCACGATCTGATGAACTGCATGCGGAGAGCATTAATGAGAGTGTAATAAAAGCTATGTGTTTCATAATTAATACTCCACTTCTTCTAGCCATTCTTTAGGCATTTCAACCCTTAATGCACTCAACAGTTGCCCAGTTGCGTTCATCACTCGATATTTGGCGTACTGCTCTGCGTATTTAGAATCTAAGTAGTCTTTACGCGCCTCAAAGAGCTCGTTTTCAGTGTTCAATAGATCAAGCAGTGTTCGTTTACCGATGCGATATTGCTTCTCGTAAGCAATTACGGTTTCAGACGCAGAGTCTACATGATCTGATAGAAACTCTTTTTGTTGTAATGTTAAATCAAGCGCACTCCAAGAAAGCCTTAACCCTTCTTCAACATTGCGATAGGCACCTTCACGCAAGTCTTTTGCTTTATTTAGCTGGTAGGCAAAGTTTTCTGAGTTCGCTGCATCACTGCCACCATTGAATAGGTTGTAGCGTAGACGCAGCATGGCAAGTGTCTCATCACTTCGACCTTTTAAACCATCAGCGTCGTCACGCCATGTTTGCGAAGCTTCAATTGAAATGGTTGGGTAATTAACACCTTTAGACTGTTTGTATTGAAACTTAGCCGAGTCTACGTCTGCGAGCGCCACTTGAATAACGGGATGAAGTTCAAATGCCAAGCCTACCGCTTCATCAACCGTGTACGGGATAAAGTTTTGGTCCGCTCTCGGAAAGATTAACCCTTGTGGTGTTTGACCGACTAAACGAGTGAACATCGTGTGAGAGTCATACAGGTTATTTTGAGCAGCAGCTAAGTTTCCGTGTGCTTTTGCCAAACGTGCTTCTACCTGCGTCAAGTCAGCAGTAGAGCCGATACCCGAGTTGACTCGTTTTTTAATGTCATCGTAAATATCTTTATGAACAGCAAGGTTGTTTTCTGAAAGCTTTAGGACTTCATACGCTTTAACAGCGTCCAAGTACACTTTAGTCACTTCAAGTGCCTTATCTGAAGCATCTGCTAAGAGTTGAAATCTAACAGATTCAGCATCAGCTGCGGTTCGATCAATATCATTTAATGTAGCGCTACCATCCCATATTAGTTGGGTCAGTGTCACTGAAGCTTCCTTTCGAGTGTAATCCGTGTCTCCTCGACCAACTTCATCTGACGGGTCTAATCCTTCATATCCAATTCCAGCATCTAGATCAACAGAGGGGAGGTAAGCACCTGATGAAGCTTCATTTATGTACTTCTGGCTCATAAACTCGTTAAATGCACTCTTAATATCGGGGTTATTTTGTAGCGTCTGTGCAACCGCTTGCTCTAGAGTTTGACCGAAAACTGGTGAAGACACTATTAAGCAACAGCAGGCTATATGTACTCGATTCCATCTCACGTTAGTTCTCCTAAAATCATGTCGCTCTTATTCTGTTTCATATTTGAGACGAGAAGTTACAAACAATGAATTTTCTTAGTGCGTATTATCAACTTGTTGATGTTTAAATGTTTAATTCAATAAAAAACAACAATCTTACTCTCTAAACTCTAGCATACGAGGCAAAGCTTGCTTGGTAAGTGGTCGATTTTTTCGTAGAAAACCTTTTTATCTTAAGAGCATAGCGGAAACTGGTTTAAATGAAGGCAAATTCTTCGGTTATTTTCCTTATTACTCTCAAAAAACTAAATCCTCTTGGAATAAAACGAAAAATTCATATTTTGTCTAAACTATAGACGTGTTTAGTGCAGTAACAAGCCTTTAATTAAACTAATACAAGGATGAAGAGCATGGATCGAGTAGCGTTAAGTTCATTGATGAGCAATGTCGTGGTTATAGGGCTTGATGGGAACCTGAGAAGTCTTGAAAGTGGTCAGCTACCTCAGCCTGGTGAATTAATTATTGAGGAAGTTTCTGATACATCAGAATTAATTGTACAACAGGTAACACCGCAAGGTAGTTCAATTAACGTTACTGATGATGTCACTGCGCTAATCGAGGCTATCGCTAGTGGAGAAGACCCTACTGCTCTTGGTGAGGATTTTGAGCCAGCTGCAGGTGAGGAAAGTGGTTCTAGCCCCCAAAATACTGGTGCAATAGATCGTACTGGCGCTGAATTGTTGGCTAGTACGAATTTTGAGACCGTCGGTATTGATGGAATCGGACTATCTACAACTCAAGCACTATCTTTGTTGGATCTTTTCAGAGTAATTAATGGCCCTGTACCACCGACTATCTTAGTTCAAGAAATATCTAGTCCGACTATCAACGAAGGTGACCAAGTTGTATTCGATATTACTCTAAGTCAAACAACTGAAGACAACACTGATGTCATTCTTTCTCTCCTTGATGGAACCGCAACAGGCGGCTCAGCTGACGAGAACGGGAGTGACTACGTCAATGAGCGTGTCCTCATAACATTTTCTGATGGTACAACAGAAGAAGTTTCAGTCGGTGAAAGCGGAACCTTTACCATTTCGATCCCACCGGGTGAAAGTGACTTTACGGTCTCTATAGACTCTATTGACGACTCTATATTTGAAGGCCCAGAAACGTTTACGCTCTCTGGCACGACAGAAGAACAAAGCACACCTGTTACTGGGACTGCCACTATTTTAGATGATGGTAGTGGACCTGGCTCAAATCCTGATGATGATCGCCCAGCGGTAACGATGAGTGATGCAGGTACGGTTAATGAGGGTGACACAGCGAACTTCAAAGTGACGCTGTCGAATGCCTCCGAGTCCGCTGTTCAAGTCGAGCTAGGCCTGAACTTAGGCGATACCGAAGTCGGTGACTTAGGTACCTTAGAATACAACACGGGAAGCGGTTGGGTGACAGTGCCAAACGATGGCGTAGTCACGGTGCCAGCAGGGCAAACTGAGTTTGATGTGCGCATCGCTTCCATTGATGATGCGGTGTACGAAGGCCCAGAAGATTTCAGTGTCACGGTAACCGGCATTGGCGCAGTACAAGGCAGCGATACGGGGACGGCAACGATAGTGGATGACGGCAGTGGCCCGGGTCCCGATCCGGATGATGACCGTCCAAGCGTGACTATTTCAGACGCTGGCACCATCAATGAGGGGGATACAGCCAACTTCAAAGTGACGTTGTCGAACGCCTCTGAGTCCACTGTTCAAGTCGAGCTAGGCCTGAACTTAGGTGACACCGAAGTTGGAGACTTAGGCACCTTAGAATACAACACAGGCTCCGGTTGGGTTGCAGTGCCAAACGATGGCGTGGTAACGGTGCCAGCAGGGCAAACTGAGTTTGATGTGCGCATCGCTGCCATTGATGATGCTGTTTATGAAGGCCCTGAAGATTTCAGTGTGACGGTGACTGGCATTGGCGCAGTGCAAGGCAGCGATACGGGGACGGCAACGATAGTGGATGACGGCAGTGGCCCGGGTCCCGATCCGGATGATGACCGTCCAAGCGTGACTATTTCAGATGCTGGCACCATTAATGAGGGTGAGACAGCCAACTTCAAAGTGACGCTATCGAATGCCTCCGAGTCTACAGTTCAAATCGAGCTAGGCCTCAACTTGGGTGACACCGAAGTTGGAGATTTGGGCACCCTAGAATACAACACGGGAAGTGGTTGGGTGACAGTGCCAAACGATGGTGTAGTAACGGTGCCAGCGGGGCAAACTGAGTTTGATGTGCGTATTGCTTCCATTGATGACGCTGTTTATGAAGGCCCTGAAGATTTCAGCGTGACAGTAACCGGCATTGGTGCAGTGCAAGGCAGCGATACCGGTACGGCAACGATTATTGATAATGATGCTCCTCCTTCTATTTCAAATGTTGTGAATGCAGTTGTTTCGGAAGAAGGTTTAGCTAATGGTATCCCTGATAATACAGGAGCACCTTCAGACACCACTAACTCCGCAAGTTTCTCAGGAACATTCACAGTTGCCGATCCAGACACGGCGAATGTTTCAGTGGTATTGGCAGGCCCTAACAACCTAACATCAGGAGGGGAGCCTATATCGTGGACGTGGGACAACAGTACTCAAACGCTGACTGCGAAAACTGCTCACCTGAGCGTTGTTGCTACTGTTGTGCTGAGCGAGCCTTCAGCTTCAGGTCAAGGCTCTTGGGACTATACTATTACTCTGTTTGAGCCACTTGATCATCCTGTTAATGATGTGGAAGACATCATCAACTTTGATTTACAGATTTCTGTAAGTGATGGACAAACAACAACATCTCAAAGCTTAAATGTGGCCGTTGAAGATGATTGCCCATACGTGCCTGTTGTTGTTCAACCCGTCGATGTGTCGCTTACTGGTGCACCTAACGTTCTGACAGGGCGCATAGATTTTGCAGGAAGTGAGGCAGATGCAACCAGTCGAACATTTGGGGACGTTGTTGTGACTGCAAACGGTTTTGTGTCTGACGAATCTGTGATGCTGGGAACAGCTGAAATCAATCAATCATCAGAAGGGATTGGCGTTAAAAGTTCTGGTAACAACGGCTTCCAATTAGAAAACGAAGTCGATTATCGATTCGCGGGTAATGAGGGTGTATCAGAGCAGTTAATCATAGACTTAGGCAATAAAGTTGCTTACGGAGCAGAAATAGAATTTGAGAAAATGTTTGGTGGTGAACTTGAGAAAGGAATCGCATCTTTTTATAGAGATGGTGTATTAATTGCTCAGCAATCGTTCAGCTCTGACGCAAGCAGTGGTGATTACGCGGCAAATTTCAATGTTCAACAGGGAGGCTTTGATAAAATCATCCTCGAGGCGACCAGTAATGGCAATGGCCCGGATACTGAAGACAACAGTGACTTTACCGTTAAATCAATAACCTTTACAGGTGCGTACTCTGGCGTGCCAATTGCTAGTGCGGATGGGAACCTCGGTGCTGTATATGGAGCTGATGGCCCTGGTTCTATAGTCTTAAATGGAGGTGAGGCTGGTTTAGAGACTCTAGATGGTAAAGACGTGTTGATATACGTCGATCCACAAAACTCTAATAGACTGATTGCAGAGGCTGATGGAGAGCTTGCATTCGAAGTTCAACTTACACCTAGCACTGGAAAATGGGAGTTCTTCCAATACTTGCCTTTGACCTCACCTTATGGCGATGGGGATATCGATTTTAACTACACTATTACTGATAATGATGGCGATAGTAAAACGGGGTACTTTTCTGTCAACCCTTACGCCCCACCAATTGTAGAAGGTGTAACACTAAACGTTTCTGAGGAAGGCTTAAGCAACGCCATTGCTGATGACTCTGCTCTAAACGGCTTTGATGACACAACTGACTCGAGTACTGATGTAGAACAATTGACGCTGGGTCAAACCGTTGATTCTGTTACGCTCAGTGAACCATCTACGGCTCTTACTAGTAACGGGATCTCTGTAACGTGGACGTTATCAAATAACGACCAAATGCTTATCGGTTCAGCGAACGGTGAAGAGGTTATCAAAATATCAGTCAATGATACTGGAGTGGTATCTACGGAGCTTCTTGGTCCGATTGATCACTCCAACCCATCTGGAGAAGACACCTTAAATATTGAGGTGCCTGTGCTTGTCTCGAATGCTCGTGGTCTTACTAACTCCACAACGGTCAACGTTATTGTGGAAGATGACTCACCAGATTCTGCATCTATTATTCACGATGTAGTTGCAGAAACTAAAGAAAGTGCCAACGTTCAGCTCATAATGGATGTCTCGGGTTCTATGCGAACGGATAATCGCTTGCAGATAATGAAAGATTCGGCAACTCAGTTATTGAATCAATATGAGTCTATCGGTCAAACGCGAGTTCAAATTATTACTTATAGCAGTACAGCATCCACTTACGCTATAGGTGCTGCGACGTGGCTGACGGTCGAGGAGGCCAAAGCGTATATTGAGACGCTAACTGCGGGTGGCGCGACTAACTATAACAACGCGCTAAATGAAGCAAAACAGTCATGGGATGATGTAGGTAAGTTAACCAGTGCGTCGAATGTTAGTTACTTCTTGTCAGATGGTCAGCCAAACCCTGCGTCATCATTTATAAACGACGCTCGCGAGCAGAGTTGGATTGATCACCTAACCGATCCTGATAATCAGATAACAGCCCTAGCGTATGGTATGGGCGTTAATCTTATGCCGGAGCAATTAGATCGCGTAGCCTATGATGGCTTTTTGAATCAAGACCTTGATGGTGTTGTGGTTCCTGACGTAACTCAATTACCTCCGGTTATGTTGCAGTCAGTGATTCAACCTGTTGGGGGGAACTTGATGTATACCACTTCTCCAGATACAGGTATTGGTGCAGATGGTGGTTATATTAGCGAAATAGAACATGACGGTGTCACTTATTCGTTTGATGGTACAGACCTAATAGTAACTGACAATAACGATGGTATTTCGCATGCATTTGACGACACAACGATGCAGCTTACTATCTATATCGACAGCAAACATACTCTGGAAATCGACCTAAACGATGGTGCGTATGCATTTTATGGTGCGGTGGGTGATACAGTTGAAACGTTAGACTTCGATTATGTATTGACGGATAACGATGGCGATCAAAGTGAGAATACCCTGCAATTCGTTATTGATGAAAACGGAGGAGTAAATGCTTCAAGTAATGGCTCTGCAAATATTATTGAAGCTGAAGTGGACGTAAGTCATGACATCTTGATCGGTAATGATAACGAGGCAGATGTCTTTAAATGGGTCAACGACTCCTTGGATACAGGAACAGATCTAATTAGAGGTTTTGAGAGAGATTTGGACACCTTAGATCTGAGTGAAGTCGTTGAAGATGCAGGGCACAATACGATAGAAGAACTTCTCAATAGTATTGACTTGAACATTGATGGCGATGACTTATCTCTAGAAATAACCCATAACGATGGAAACTCAATTCAAACTATCGTAATAGAAAACGGGGCGACAGAGTTTAGTGATTTAATCGTGGGAAATGCGGACTTTGAGAGAGATGTGTTATCCGCACTAACTAAGGTTAACTTAGAGCCATAATGAAAAAGGGCCAGTAGGCCCTTTTCTTCTGCTTTGTCTTACTTATTCGTAGCCTAAAGCACTTTACATGCAAAACCTTTTAAGTAGAAACCTTCTGGATATGCTGTATCGGTTGGGTGGTCAGCGGCTTGTTCAAAACGCTCCACAAACTTTACTTGGCGGTTAGCGTCTACGGCTGCATCAGCGATGATTTTCTGGAACAGAACTTGATCCATCAAGCCAGAGCACGAGTAGGTCAGTAGCGTGCCGCCCGGTTTTAGAATTTGCATTGCAAGCATGTTGATGTCTTTGTAACCACGACATGCGCCGTTTAGTTGTGCTTTGCTCTCTGCGAACTTCGGTGGGTCCATAATAACCACATCGAACTGAGTTCCTTGATCACGATACTCACGAAGTAGCTTAAACACGTCTGCATTTAGGAACACGGCACGCTTCTTCGAAATATCAAACTCGTTTAGCTCTGCGTTGAATTTTGCGGTATCTAAAGCAGGTTGCGACACGTCAGCGTTAATCACACGCTTTGCATCACCTTTTAGAGCGTAAAGTCCGAAGCCACCTGTGTAAGAGAAGCAGTTAAGAACTTCTTTGCCTTTCATATATTTCATCGCTTGCTGGCGACTATCACGTTGATCTAGGTAGAAACCTGTTTTGTGTCCGCCAACGATATCTACACTAATCTTTACGCCATTTTCTTCGATGACGACCGATTTAGGTGGCTCTTCGCCGTGCAAAACGCCCGTGCTCTCTTTTAAACCTTCTTTTTTACGAACGGCCACGTCAGAGCGCTCGTACACATTACAATCAGGGAAGCACTCAACCAGAGCGTCAACAATAGCCTGCTTATTGTGTTCTGCGCCAGCACTGAGAAGTTGGCACACAAAGAAATTTTGGTAACGGTCGATCGTAACGCCAGGTAAGCCGTCAGACTCTGCTGCGATAAGGCGATAACCCGTAAGGCCATCACGTTTGATAATGTCTTCACGAAGAAGTTGTGCGTCTTTAAGTCGTTTAACGAAAAACGCGGTGTCGATTTCTTCTTTATCAAAACTCCAAATACGAGCACGAATTTGTGAAGCTGGCGAATATGCCGCCTTAGCTAGCCATTTACCGTCGTGAGTGAATACATCAACCGTTTCGCCAAGAGCAGGTTCGCCCTCAACTTTGTTGATGCCTCGAGAGAAGATCCAAGGGTGCTTGCGCTTGACCGATTTCTCACGACCTTTAACCAAATAGATAGCAGCTGTCATTTCATTAGCTCTTGTTGAATTTTGAAAGGGGCGTATTGTCCGGGATGTGAATGGTAAAAGCAATATCCCTCGGCAATCCAGTACATTGTAGTGACTTTTAAATACAAAAAAGGTCACTAAAGTGACCCTTTTATTTGAATTTGCTGTAACAGATTCCGTTGCTATGCTTTAAGTCCAGTAAGTAGTGCTTCCATTGTGTCGCTTTGCTTACGCAGTTGATCAACGTTTTGTGAAGTCGTGCTTATCATATTGCACACGTTATCTGCTTGAACTCGAATTTCTTCAACGCTTGAGGCGATATTGTCCGCGACTACACCTTGCTCTTCAGCTGCTGTTGCAATTTGAATGCTACTGTCGGAGATAGTTTGATTTTTATCTGCCAAAGAGCCGATTTCGTGATTCACTTCCGTCATGAGGTTTTGTCCCTCATTTGCATTATTAACTGTCACTTCCATCAGCTTAGTAAGCGACTGGCTGTTACGCTGTAATGATTCAATCATCGTTTGGATTTCAACTGTCGCTTGCTGAGTGCGTCCCGCAAGAGCGCGAACCTCATCCGCAACGACCGCAAATCCACGACCTTGTTCTCCAGCACGTGCAGCTTCAATAGCCGCGTTCAGAGCAAGTAGGTTGGTTTGCTCGGAGATCCCATTGATTGTTGTCACTACTTCATCAATTTGTGCTGCATTGGCATCTAACTCGGCAACGGCTTGAGACGCAGATTGAATCTCATTAGAAAGGTTCGAAATCGAGTGAAGCGTATTCTCAACTTTCACTTGTCCAGACTGAGCCACGTTACGTGCATCATCGGTTTGCGTGCTTGAATCGTGAGCTAGTGTCGCGACTTCTCGAATCGTTGATGCCATCTGTTCAGTTGCACTCGCAAGAGAGTTGAGGTGTTCCTGCTGAGTCGCTGAAATATCTGAACTGTGATGAATCGATTGATTCAGATCTGAGCTAATTTGTTGCATTAAAGCCACAGACTCTTGAATCGACAGCACCATTTGTTGCTCTCGTTCTGCAACTTTGTCTATCGTAATAGCAATTTCACTAAACTCGTCGCGAACAGGGAAGAAGTTCATTCTCGCAGTTAGGTCGCCACCAGCAAGAGTGTTTAATGCTTTGTTCATCGTGAACATCGCGCCGCCAATAAACGTCATGATGTAGTAAACGCCAAGAGCGAGAATAAACAAGCTCACACAGATGATGCTCACTTGAGTCGTTGATAGGGCAGTCCATAAAGAAAGTTCATGGTTTGCAACCAAGCTGTACGCACCATTTAAAACTGACACGGATTGCGGCCCTGAGCCAATAGAAACGGTTTCTGAACCCGCTATGAGGCTTGCTACTTGAGATTGAGAAAGGTTGCCTGCCTCTATCAGACCTTTCATAAGCATGAGCTCTTCTTGGTACATACTTGAGATCAGTGTATTAGCCGCGCTATTAAGGACGAGAGTGAGAATGACTAAAGCAAGAAGAGGGAGAACGAAGAGCAAATAGAACTTTTCTTGAATCTTTAAGTGAATGAGATACTTATCAATCCAGCGGAATGGAATTTCTTTCATAATTATAATAACCGTGCAAAAACCCACTATCCTTAGTGGGGTGAATAGACGAAAAGAATATATCACTCAGTAAAAAGAAGCGGTACAAAGATGAACGTAAAGTGTGAGAGATTTATAGTAAAAGGTCATGTTCAAGGCGTGGGCTTTCGTTACCATACTTCCCATCAAGGATTGAAGCTAGGGTTAACAGGTTATGCGAAGAACCTAAACAATGGTGATGTTGAAGTGATGGCGTGTGGAACAGACGCGCAAATAGTTGCGTTTTCGGAATGGTTACAAGAAGGACCGCGAACGGCAACAGTAGAGCATGTGATGCAGGAACCTGCGTCGTATAAGCCGTTACGCGGTTTTAAAATTTTATGAATCTACAAGCATTTAGCTGGCTTTGGTAGGCCGGCTAATTTGGTTGCTTGTTTGGCTGGCCCCTTTTTAAACAGCTTGAATAGATACTTACTGTTACCTTTTTCTGGGCCGTGCGCTTTTTCCATCGCTTTCACAAGCATACGCACTGCAGGGGAGGTATTAAACTCTTCATAAAAGTCTCGCACAAAATGCACAACTTCCAAATGAGCATCCGTAAGCTCGATGTCTTCTTCTTTTGCTAAAAGCTCAATCATACCTTCTTCCCATTGAGTATGATCCAATAAGTAGCCTTGAGCATCCGTTTCAATTTCTTTGCCGTTGTAAACGAACATAACGTTTTATCCGTTAAGTAAACATGGATGTTTATAGATTAGCGACAGCCGAGAATGTTCTCAACAAAAGAATCTCGAAGTCGTATCGAGCGAATCAAAAGCGTACAAAGTAGTGGCCTATAACTGAATACTCTTAAATTATATTTTAAGCATAAGTTTGTTTTTTTATTCGTGTTGTTAGAAAATTTTCGGGGTTGATATCGGTGGTTTTGCATTGTTATGCAATTCGCTTGGTGTGATTGATTTGTCAGTTATATTTATTGTTTTAGATAAGTCGATCACAACGAATATAAACTAGTTTTAAATCAAAAGAATAAATTGAAAAAAATCGTTATGTTCACCCATGCTTAACAACAACACGGAGCAATTCAGGAGTGTATGGAGTGGTCGAATCTTTTCGTTTCCATTGGATGGGCGGTACTGCAAGCATGCTTTAGCATTTTCTCTTTTCTATGTCTGACGGGATTTGTAAAACATAATCCTATAAAACCGAAGTATGCTTGGTTGCAGTACATCTATGGGCCGTTACTTTTTTTGACTTGGGGAGTCATGTTAGTGACACCGATGATGTCGGCCTACATATTTTTTAGCGTAGCTGGTAAATCAGTAGTCTGGTTGCCCGCGCTCAAGATGTTCGGTTATTGGTGGGTTGCGTTTGGAGTATTTTGCTTCTTGTCATCAGTCGATGAGCGATTGCGAAGTCGCGGTTTGAATTAAGACAAGTTATACCTTGAAATCAGTTTACAAACTGAGAGAGGTGATTATAAAGCGCTCATACAAGCGATATAGCGATTGTTTGAGAATTAATAGCTTAAACGTTGTGTTTGTTTTCATAGACCGATATTCTCATTGGATTAATGAAAGCCTGTATTCAGGTTAGAAACAACAATGATGACAAGGAGTTAGTCATGTCGAAACAACGTTACATTGAGATTAATGACAATGTAAAATCCACTTGGTCCATCGAGCGTATTTGGCAACTTGCAGAATCCTTACCTGTAGAAGAAATTTCGATTGATGATATCAAAGGCCCAAATGAAGTGACTTGGTTTAGTCATGAAGGGCCACAGCCAACCTGCCGTGAAATTGCAAAACATTGCCAACGAATCAACAATGCTGATTTGTCGTATCCGGTAATCTTAACCAGTGACTATCGTGTTTTTGACGGTATGCACCGAATCGCCAAGCAAATCATGTTAGGAGAGGAAACGATCAAAGTGAGACGCTTTAGAGAAAATCCAGAAGCTGACGAAGTTATAGAGTTGTCAGTAGAGCAGGCGTAATACACTGGATTGCACACAAAGAAAAAGCCCGAAGGAATTACCTTCGGGCTTTTTTATTCTACTTAACGAGAAACGATTAATCGTCGTTCATGATGCCTAGAATGCTTAGCAGACTAGTGAACAAGTTAAGGATGTTTAGGTACATCGAAATTGTTGCACTGATGTAGTTTGTCTCTTCACCACGAACGATACGACTTGTATCGAATAGGATGAAACCAGAGAACACGAGTGCAGAAACACTGCTGATTACTAGGTGAGCCATTGTTGAACCAACGAAGATGTTAATCAGCGCTGCAACGATCACAATGATCAAACCTGCCATCAGGAAGTTGCGCATGAAAGAGAAATCTTTCTTGCTTGAAATGGTGTAAGCCGATAGGCCAAGGAACACCATACCAGTCAAACCTAGAGCTTGAGCAATGATAGTAGGACCGTTTGGAATTGATGCGTAGTAGTTAAGCATTGGACCTAAAGCACCACCCATTAGAGTCGTGAAAACGAATGTCCAAACGATACCAGATGATGAGTTGATTGCCTTTGGCATAACAAAGAACAAAATACCAATCGCTGCAACCTGCATCACAATTGCCATGATTGGTGAAATTTGCATTGCCATAGTCGCGACTGCTGCGATAGCACTGGTCATCAGTGTCATCGACAGTAGGAAGTAAGTGTTTTTCAGTACTTTGTTAGTTTCTAGTGTATTAGGAACACTTGTTGAACGAGTAAACATTGGACTGTTCATAATTATCCTCAATAAGGGAGTTTACTATTGGTACATTTATGGGGCTGAAAGTTCAAAAAATCAAGCCCTTTTCATGCATATCCTAGATAAAATGATAATGGAAATAAGATGTTATGTATTTGGCAACTTGTAACACAATATTACTGCCTAGCATAGCTATGTTGATTCTCACACAGATTTTTGAATTTAGTAACAAAAGCACTGGCTTCATAGAAACCAGTGCTTTTTTATGTCGATTCGGCTAAATCTTAGTGGTGTAAGATTTGCGCTAGGAAGTTTTGGGTCCTATCCGATTGAGGATTCTCAAAGAAATCGACCGGGTTGTTTTCTTCGATGATCTCTCCTGCGTCCATGAATATCACGCGATCGGCAACCTCTTTAGCAAAGCCCATTTCATGTGTCACACAAAGCATAGTCATGCCTTCCTCGGCGAGTTCGACCATTACATCCAGTACTTCGCGAACCATTTCCGGGTCGAGTGCAGATGTTGGCTCATCAAAAAGCATGACTTTAGGGTTCATACACAAAGAGCGAGCAATCGCCACGCGTTGTTGCTGACCACCAGACAACTGACCGGGATACTTCTCCGCTTGGTCTGGAATTTTTACACGTTCCAGATATTTCATCGCAACTGCTTCTGCCTCATCTTTTGGCATCTTCTTCACCCAGATAGGCGCGAGCGTACAGTTTTCCAGTACGGTTAAATGAGGGAAGAGATTAAAGTGTTGAAAGCACATGCCTACTTCTCGGCGTACTGCTTCAATGTTCTTTAAGTCTTCAGTTAATTCCGTACCAGAGACGTAAATGCTGCCTGTTTGGTGCTCTTCAAGACGGTTAATACAGCGAATCATCGTTGATTTTCCCGACCCTGATGGACCACAGATAACGATTTTCTCGCCGCGCTTAACGTCGAGGTTAATATTTTTTAGTACGTGAAACTCACCATACCATTTATTCATGTCCTTCAATTGGATCATGTAGTCTTGTTGTTGCGTCATAATACGTCCTTGATCTTGATGAGTTATCGTTTGTGACCGGTATGAAGTTTGTTTTCAAGCCATATCGAATAGCGCGACATGCCAAAACAAAATACCCAAAACACTAACGCGACAAATACATAACTTTCTGTAGCAAAACCTAACCATTCAGGGTCGGTATTTGCTGCTTGTCCTATACCGAGTACGTCAAACATGCCAATGATGAGTACCAAACTGGTGTCTTTAAACAAACCGATGAAGGTGTTCACGATAGAAGGAATAGTAATCTTTAGCGCCTGTGGCAAGATAATCAGCCCAGTCTTTTTCCAGTAACTTAACCCAAGCGCATCAGCGGCTTCATATTGACCTTTCGGAATGGCTTGTAGACCACCGCGTACCACTTCTGCCATGTAAGCGGAGGCAAACATAACCACACCTATAAGGGCGCGAATCAGTTTATCTGTCTCTGAGCCTTCAGACATAAACAATGGAAGCATAACCGAAGCCATGAACAAAACCGTAATCAGAGGAACGCCACGCCAAACTTCAATGTAGACGGTACAAATGCTGCGAATGATCGGCATCTCTGAACGTCTACCAAGCGCAAGCACCACACCAATTGGCAATGAAACTACGATACCAACTAGCGCAATAATGAGCGTAACGAGTAGTCCACCCCACTTGTGTGTATCTACCACTTCTAGTCCAAAGACACCACCGTATAAAAGTCCAGCGATGATGAATGGGTAGATGTTTACGAAGAAAAGCCAAATCCACATCCGTTTCGGTGTCTTCTCATACGCGAGTAAAACAGTAAATATGGCTAATGTGATATAGAACAGGCGAGGGCGCCATAGTTCGGACTCTGGATAAAAACCATACATGAACTGCTCCCAGCGCACGCTGATAAATACCCAGCAAGCACCATCTCGGCTACAGTCGTCACGCGTTGAGCCAATCCAGTCTGCGTTAATAAACGCCCAATCCACGATATACCATATTGCAGTTACGACAATATACGCAAGAATGACAGTAACAATGGAATTGATAGGGCCATTAAATAGATTTTTCCGCATCCAACCAACGAAGCCTACAGTATTGGCGGGTGGCGGGAGATCCGGTTGAAATTGATGAGTACTCATATTATCTCTCCACCAGCGCGACTTTACGGTTATACAAGTTCATTAATGCAGACGTAATCAGACTTAATGTCAAGTACACGCCCATCGTCATCGCAATGATCTCAATCGCTTGTCCCGTTTGGTTCAGGGTAGTACCAGCAAACACAGAGACAAGATCTGGGTAACCAATCGCCATCGCTAACGATGAGTTTTTGGTGAGGTTGAGATATTGACTGGTTAAAGGTGGAATAATAATTCGTAACGCTTGAGGAATGACAACAAGCTTTAAAGTTTTCGAGCGTGGTAAGCCTAGCGACATCGCTGCTTCGGTTTGACCATGACTAACCGCATTAATACCAGAGCGAACAATCTCAGCAATGAAAGAAGCTGTATAAACACTCAATGCCAAAAGTAGCGCAGCCAATTCAGGAATAATGCTAATACCACCTCGGAAGTTAAACCCTTTTAGTTCAGGATAATTCAGTGAAATTGGCATACCAGCAAGGAAGTACACAACCAATGGAAGGCCAACAACTAAACCCAAAACTATTCTTCCCATTGGGGTTTGTTGCCCAGTGAGACGTTGCTTATTATTCGCCCATACATTAATTAATAAGCTTGCGATTACCCCGAAGATTAACGCGGCAATAACGTAGCTACTGCCGGGTTCCATAGTCGGTGCAGGGAAATATAAGCCACGAACGTTCAGGAAAATAGCTTCACCAAGACTTAAGCTTTGGCGTGGTGAGGGTAATGCTTGAAGAACAGCGAAATACCAGAAGAATATTTGCAGAAGAAGGGGGATATTTCGGAAAGTTTCGATATAAACTGCCGCTAAACGACTAACTAACCAGTTAGAAGAAAGGCGGGCAACCCCCATGGTAAAGCCAATCACAGTAGCCAGAATAATACCTAATACGGAGACTAACGCCGTATTAAGAAGGCCGATGATAAATGTTCTACCGTAAGAGTACGTTTCATCGTATTCAATTAGTGTTAACCCAATACCAAACCCGGCTTCTTGATTCAGAAAACCGAAGCCCGTTGCAATACCACGAGCATCTAAGTTATTGAGAGCGTTGTTTACAATCGTGTAAAAGAAAAATACCAGTGCAGCAATGGCAATGATCTGGAAAATAGCAGAACGAAAGGCAGGATTATAAATCAGGCTCTTGCTTCCGCTTGGTTTGGACATCGTACTTGGCGATGCATCTTGTGTCGGTTTCATACAGCGATAACCTCAAACCTTAGTTATAGATATCGGCCTGTATAAAGAAGTTTCGTCCTTGCTGGC
Organism: Vibrio sp. 704; assembly: GCF_033339295.1. Lineage (NCBI taxonomy): Bacteria > Pseudomonadati > Pseudomonadota > Gammaproteobacteria > Vibrionales > Vibrionaceae > Vibrio > Vibrio sp. 704. Next base: position 24,439 of record NZ_JAWOUH010000005.1, read on the forward strand.
TAAAGAATAACGCTCCATGTCTGGTGACGTACGAACCTTTAAAGCCGTTCCACCAAGCGAGCGCTTTTCGCCATCCAATGAGCGAGCCTTACTCATACAGTGAGATATAATCAAGAAAAAGGGCGGCATGAACCGCCCTGATTAACTCTTTCTATCGGATTGGTGGCGCGTACATAAAGCCGCCTGCATTCCATAGCGCATTAACGCCACGAGAGATTTCTAACGGCGAACCAGTACCGACTGTACGTTCGAAGCTTTCACCATAATTACCAACTTGTTTGATAACTTGGTAGCCCCAATCGTCGCGGATACCCAACCCTTTGCCTTTAGGGCCATCAACACCAAGGATACGCTTGATGTTTGGATCTGTTGACTTCAGCATTTCATCCGCATTCTTCGAACTAATACCGTATTCTTCAGCGTTAATCATCGCAGACAATGTCCACTTAGCGATGTTAAACCATTGATCATCGCCTTGACGAACGACTGGACCTAGTGGCTCTTTAGAGATGATTTCTGGAAGAACGGCCGCAGAGGACGGATCTTTCAAATTCAAACGTAGTGCATAAAGGCCAGATTGGTCAGTTGTTAATACGTCACAGCGTCCCGCATCAAAACCTTTCGAAGTTTGCGCCGCTGTGTCGAATACCACTGGTTTGTACGCCATGCCTTGGTTGCGGAAATAATCTGCAAGGTTTAGCTCGGTTGTTGTACCTGATTGAACACATACCGACGCACCATCAAGCTCTTTAGCACTTGATATACCAAGTTCCTTCTTCACCATAAAACCTTGACCGTCGTAGTAGTTCACACCTACGAAGTTTAGGCCCAGTGCAGTGTCGCGGTGGAGAGTCCAGGTCGTGTTACGGGAAAGCACATCAATCTCACCAGATTGAAGCGCAGTGAAACGTTCTTTTGCGGTTAGGGGGACATATTTAACTTTCGTTTTATCCCCAAGAACGGCTGCAGCCAGTGCTTGGCAATATTCTACGTCGATACCTTCCCATTCGCCTTTTGAGTTAGGGTTAGAGAAACCAGGTAGACCGGTACTTACGCCACAAGTAAGAAAGCCTTGTTTTGTGACTTTGTCCAGAGTAGTGTCTGCTGCTTGAGCTGATGTTGCCATCATCGCAGTAGAAGCCGCTACGACGGAAGCAAGAACTGTGAGTTTATTTGCCATTTGTATCCTTCCTGTATGATCCATGTTTAATCAGGAGTGACCTGAAATAACGTGTCCAATTCGTTAGAGTTATCGTCCTACGTGATTGATTTTCGAAGAAACGGCATTCGATAGATCAACCAGTTATAAGCGTAGGAAAGGATCTGTTAATTCTCAAATATATAATTTAAATGAAGTTTTGAGAGAACTTACAAAGTGCCTTGAGATTTAGAATGACGAAATGTTAATTGTTTGTAAATAGTGCAATTCATGGACAATTTGGTGCATCAGAACAATCAATAGAAGAGTGAACAATACAAAAGAATAAAAAGTTGTTATTAAAACTGTCATTAGCTGAGCAAGGTGAAGTTCAGTAAAAATTCAAACAAAAATTATTTGTGATACCGAAACAGGGTGATGAGCTTGCCCCATTTTTGGTAGCATGGTCTACAACAGCTAATTAGAGTAATCATGGATTGAAATGCGATATTTTCCTCTGTTCTTAGATTTAATTAATAAACCCGTTCTCGTCGTGGGTGGCGGTGAGGTGGCAAGCCGAAAGGTGGAAGCGTTGCTAAAGGCTGGGGCGGATGTAACTATCGTTTCTCCGACGTTGGTTGATTTTCTGTCTAAGCTTGCTTCTGAGCATCAACTACGCTGGGTACAACGTTTCTATTCGAGTGACATTGTCACTAAAAGCTTTGTTCAAGTGTGGGCGACGACAGACAATCCTGAGCTAAATCACCAAGTGTACAAAGATGCCAAAGAGCTAGGCATCTTGGTTAACGTTGTGGATGATAAGCCTTATTGTGATTTCATCACGCCGTCTATGATTAATCGTGGCCGCATCCAAATCGCTATCTCTAGTGGTGGAGCTTCGCCAGTTTTAATTCGAAACATCCGTGAAAAACTTGAATCGATACTGCCACAAAACATGGGGTTGATGGCGGATTTTGCTAACTCAAAGCGAAACTCAATTAAAGAGGCGCTGCCTAGTGTCGATTTACGCCGCAAGTTTTGGGAGCAATTCTTCTCGAATCCCGAGGTGGAAAACGCGCGAGATAATCGTGAGTTAGAAGCAATTTACCAAGCGACCATGGCAACACCTTTAGATGAAAAGGGAAGTTGTACTTGGGTTCATGTTGGGAAAGATGTTGAGATGTTGCCAATAAAAGCCGTACGCTATATGCAACAAGCGGAGCTGGCTCTGTACTCAACTCGATGTGAAGCGAATGTGTTAGAACTAATACGAAGAGATGCAGAAAGAGAAGCTTTCTCGAGCGCTGCTGAGCTTTCGGATATGCTGGCTAAGGCTAAAGCTGAAAAGCTTCGAATTTGCGTGTTCATACCACAAGGAACGAGCGAATTCGTATTGCTGCAAGGGCAGGACTTAGTTATCTAGCAATGCCAAATGCTAAAGTGGATACGTAGTTCGTTACACTAAAGGCAATAAAAAACGCCAGCGGATTATGCGCTGGCGTTTTTATTTACTTCTCAGATTGATTAATCACGGAAGTTGTTAAACTGGAATGGGATACCCATCTCTGCTTCACGAATCGCTGCCATTGTCGCTTGCAGGTCGTCGCGTTTCTTACCAGTAACACGTACTTTGTCGCCTTGAATAGAGGCTTGTACTTTTAACTTTGCGTCTTTGATAAGTTTCACTACTTTTTTCGCCGTTGGAGTATCAATACCTTGGCGGAAAAGCAGAGTTTGGTGCCAGTTTTTACCAGTAACGTCTGGGTCTTGTGCATCCATTGCGTTCGCGTCAATGTTACGCTTCGCTAAGTGGCCGCGTAAAATGTCGCGCATTTGCTTAAGTTGGAAGTCACCTTCCGCAGACATTTTTACGTTTTCTTCTACTAGCTCAAAGCTCGCATTTACGTTGCGGAAATCGAAACGAGTAGACAATTCACGGTTAGCGTTATCAACGGCGTTACGTAGTTCAACCGTATCGATTTCAGAAACAATATCAAACGATGGCATGAAGATTCCTTGATTATTTTGTTATAGGGACTTTCGGGACTTAACAGCGCTTGCCAGCATATCTAGCATTGTAGCAGTGTCTTCCCAACCTAGGCATGGATCTGTAATAGACTGACCATACGTTAGGTTATTGATGTCAGTCATTGGCTGATTGCCTTCAAGAATAAAGCTTTCAGCCATGATACCCGCAATACGAGTGCTGCCTGACTTAATTTGGTTACAAATGTCCTGAGCTACGTCGATTTGTTTTCTGTGTTGCTTCTGACAGTTTGAATGGCTGAAATCCACAACCAAACGTTGTGGCAATCCAAACTCAGCTAAAGCATCACATGCTTGTTTGACTGATGCTTCATCAAAGTTAGGGCCTTTTTCTCCACCGCGCAGAATAATATGACCGTAAGGGTTGCCACTTGTGCGGTAAACCGTCATTCGACCGTTCTTATCTGGCGAGTAGAAGTAATGCGATGCTTTCGATGCGCGAATTGCATCAATTGCAATTTTTACGTTGCCATTTGTGCCATTTTTGAAACCAACTGGGCAAGATAGTGCCGACGCCATTTCACGGTGAATTTGTGATTCCGTTGTGCGAGCACCAATCGCGCCCCAAGTGATCAAATCCGCGATGTATTGGCCAGTGATCATATCAAGAAACTCAGTAGCAGTCGCAAGACCAAGCTTGTTGATATCCAGTAGTAGTTTACGAGCTTTATGAAGACCAGCTTCAAGTGCGTAAGAACCATCTAGGTTAGGGTCCGTAATCAAACCTTTCCAACCAACTACTGTACGAGGCTTTTCAAAGTAAGTACGCATCACGATAAACAGTTCGTCTTTGTACTTGTCTTGGATTTCACTCAGGCGAGTGGCGTAATCAATGGCAGCTTCAGTGTCGTGAACAGAACACGGACCTACAATCGCAAGAAGGCGATCGTCTTCACCCGATAAAATGTTTTCAATCTGACGACGAGATTGAGCGATACGGTCTGCAACGTCATCCGTAATAGGATGTACACTACCTAGCTCTGCTGGGGTAGGCATTGGACCCAAAGGCTGGGTTCTCAATTCATCTGTTTTTATAGGCATGTTATAGCTTTATTCTCTATTGCGAAGGGGTAAAGATAACGGAATTACAGGCAGGAATAAACCGTTTCACGGGAATCTTCGCCAGGAAATACCGAATTGTATACAAAGGTGTAGGTATTCATTTAAATGACTTATGTATAAATGACAAAACTTGATCATTAAATCAATATATATACATTTGAATTTATAACCATTTTATCTATCTCGCTGTAAGGTAATCTAAGTAACTGCGATAAACTTCATACCTCACGGGTGACGCCGTCACTTCATGAGGGTTAAATAACTCGTGAGATCGAGCTTTTGTTAACATTTCTTTGACATCTATTTCTTTCGTTGATTAACTGGTCTGACTAGATTGGTAAGGAGACCAAAATGTTATCAGCTCTACGTCGTGCGAATTTGTATCTAAATCTGTTTGGCTTTTCGAAAGTGCCGCTGATTTGGCTTTGCCACCCTAAAATCATTGCGATAGATAGCAAGCATGTTGAGGTTCGTATCCCATTGCGCAGAAGAACGAAGAACCACCTGAATAGCATGTATTTCGGCGCTTTAGCCGTTGGCGCTGATGTTGCTGGTGGTTTTCTTGCTATGAGTAAAGCGCAAGAAAAGGGAGAAGCGATCTCGCTAGCATTTAAAGGTGTGAAAGCCGAGTTTTTAAAGCGCCCGGAAGCCGATGTGCACTTTGTTTGTAACGATGGTCATGTCATTGATGAGATGCTCGAGCACACCTTGGCAACGGGTGAACGAGTAAATCGTGACGTAAAAATTGTCGCGCTGTGTCCTAACTTACATGGTGACGAGCCAATGGCTGAATTTTCGCTTACTCTTTCGATAAAAAAAGCAGCCCAACAAAGAAAAGAGGCTGCCTAGTGGTTTGTGGCTCGTTTGTTTAAAGGCGTTGGCTTAATTGAGTTCAATCTTCTCGATAGAGACGATTTTGGAGCGATTTAAGACCACTTTCCAGCGGTAATAAACAGGCTCATCGGTGTGGTTGTCCTCTTTGACAATCACATTGAGCAAATGACGTTTCTCTACTGACTCTTTGGTTACTTGACCTTCATTTAAACGGTAAACTCGGTTTGAGCTTTTATCCATCAAGCGGATGATAGGGCGCAAACTGATGTTCAATGTTTCTCTCGTTTGTTCGTAACCACTCAAGAAAAGAGAGGTCGCCATTTCGGTTTTCTCGTGATAATGAAGAATCTGCTCTTCACGTTGAACGACGCGTTTTTTACGTATTCTTTGAATCTTATCCGGCAAGCTACTTAAGGTACGATAATCGAGCCACTCCAATTTTTTGCCAACCACTTTTTTCGTCGTTGGATCAACGTACTTCTTACGCCATTTTGGTTTGCCTTTACGGATCCATCGCCACATGGCATCGCGTAAATCATCTTTAAAGATTTCTCGTAAAGCGTAAATAAAAGACATCGCGATAATGAATGAGGCAGAAATTTCCCCCAGATAATCGCGAGCGAGAATCACGGTCGAGGTCACGACAACCATCACTAAACCGGTTGCAATACCTTTGATAGCGCGCTTAATGTTGTTACCCATCGATATGGTTTCTTCACGAAGCACGATAGGGTGTTCAATCAATCGCCTTAGCAAGCGCATTTTGTTAGATAGGCGAGTAACGTCTTCAACGACTCTTGATGAGTTGTATTTGTTGAGTTTACGATGGGCTTGCTCTTTCTCACATAGCGTGATCAGACGCTTTTTGATCGTGCCATAGTCGCCTTCACGTGGTAGATGGGCCACCAGTGACAGGAACTTTTGCTCGGTATACCAAGACAGATAGTTATCGATGTTAACGTAGTAGCGTTTTAAGTTCTCTTCATAAGGAATAGAACGCCGCAAGCGCTTTAAGATCTCAAGCGTGAGCTCGATAACTTCGTCCACTTCATCTTCCGTTACGGAGTTGTTCTCATGCTTGTTTAAACTTGCTACCGCTTTGTCTAGCGCGATAACGTATTGGTAAGCGAACAAACTCAAACTTACTCGGTATTGCTGATTCGACAGGCGTCCACGTTTGGCAAGTCGACTGTGTACTAGCGGAAGAAGGATTTCAGTACTGTAATAAGATCGTTGCTGTGTGATTGAGGTGTAATAAAATTCGGATTCACTGATGATATCGGCGTTTAAACCAAGCTCACCAGGTATAAAAAAGTAAATATCTAGGTCGACACTTTTGCTCTTTGCGAGTGCATGACTGATTTTTAATGTTATTGAGTCTTGTTTATCGACGGTGACCAAAGAAAGCTCCTGACTTTGCTAAAGCATTCTTAACTTATGCGTTCCGTTGAGCAGGTAAGTATAAGAGTGCTAAAAGAGTGACTGGGGCATATAGCTGAACGACAACAGCATAACAGAGCACTATGCTTTTCTCTCTGATTTTCTTGTTAGTTTAGGTATAATTCCACGTAAATTTAAAAAGAGACAAAATCAATGATTAAAATTGGTCAAATTAACAGCTTAGAAGTCATTAAAAAGGCTGATTTTGGCGTATTTCTGGATGGCGATGATTACGGTTCTGTTCTACTACCTAGTAAGTATGTACCAGAGGGTACTGAAATTGGTGAGCATGTAGACGTATTTCTGTACTTCGATTCAGAAAGCCAACTTGCTGCGACCATTGAAAGACCAATTGCCCAAGTGGGTGAATGGGGTTTAATGAAGATTGAGGGTGTGAATGCGACAGGTGCTTTTGTAAATTGGGGCATCAAAGAAAAGGACTTACTGATTCCTTTTAGTGAGCAACGCACTCGCTTCTCTGCCGGACAAACCATTTTAGTGTATGTTTATACCGACAAAGCGTCAGGTCGCATTGTTGGTACGACTAAGTTCAATAAATGGTTAGATAAAACTCCAGCGAATTATGAAGTTAACGAGCAAGTTGATTTGATCATCGCAGAGCGTAGTCAACTTGGTTATAAAGCTATCGTTAATGGTAAGCATTGGGGCATGATTTTCCCATCGGATGTTTTTGGTAAGCTTTACATCGGTAAAAAGCTGAAAGGCTTTATTAAGCACATTCGTGAAGATGGCAAAATCGACCTTGCTCTACAAAAAGTCGGTGTGGCGAAAATGGACGATCTTTCTAGTAAGATCCTTGACTTGCTAGAGAAGAAAGGCGGATTTTTGCCTTTGAATGACAAGTCTTCTCCTGAAGCGATTTTTGATGCTTTCCGCACAAGTAAAGGGACTTATAAAAAGACCATCGGTGGCTTATACAAGCAGGGTAAAATTGTCATTGAGAAAGACGGTATTCGTCTAGCGTAGTCCAAACTCACGTATAGTGGAACTACAGCCAAAAAAACGGCCCAAACTTTTCCTTTTTTTGGGCCTAGGGGAAACGGCTCCGCAGAGCCTGCGCTAAACTTGTCCAACAATAATTTTGTTGGTGAACATAGAGAGAAATGCCACATCAAAGCATTACTTTGATACAACTAGTTTAGTACAGCGTGTCCGGATCGCTAGCGAGCCCACTTGCTTTCATACTTACGAATTAAAAAGCCATCGCAAATACGATGGCTTTTCATTTATTTATGGTTCGTTACGTCTTTTAAAATAAGTTCTTATCTCGTACTAATTCGCGAGGGAGACCATTCTTTATTCGGTTGCTTACCCACTTGCCAAGGCCAATAACTGCGCCTTGATAGGTGACAAGCACTTCGCCTTTACCTGTTTTCATTCCCTCAGGAATGGTTTGTGGGCGAACATCACGCCCCATGTACCATTCGCGCGCTTCTTCAATACTGAGTTCAATGGCGTTGCTTTCAGAACCTGTCGCCAGGGCAGTCGCGACTTGGTGTTGCCAACGGTAGCCATTTTTATGGGCTTCCGCGATCTTTATACCCATACGGGAGAAGCGTAATTCGCCGATCATCGCTTCTAAAGCATTAGGGAATAACCAGACATCTTTATCGCGAAGCCATACAGAACTGTCATTTGGAAGTTTAATACCTAACGCGCTTTGGAGTTGTTGAGCAATTTCTGTCGATTCTTTTTTTGAAGTTTTAGCAAAGGGGAATTTCCCCATGCGCTTTTTGACTTCTGGCGCCTCAACAGCAGCCAGTTTGCGAATTCTTGCAACAAAGAACCCTTCACAGTCGTAGACCTGTGGGAAAATATGCAAAAAGCCTTCTTCAGTTAGAGCTGCCTCTGCGTTTTCAAACAAGTTCTCAAGGCTTTCAAACTCTACAGCATCCCCAAAGGTTTCTTTCAAGTGTTGACAAACTTGTTGGTTTTCTTCTGTACTGAGCGTACATGTTGAGTAAACCATCACACCACCGGGCTTTAATGCATGGAAGGCGCTTTCAATAAGATCTTTCTGTGTGTCAGCGATGTCGAGTACGGAAGCTTGCGTCCAGTTTCTCATCGCATCTTCGTCTTTGCGAACGGTGCCTTCTCCAGAACAAGGCGCGTCGAGCAAAACCGCATCAAATTGTTCTGGTAGCCAACCGCCAAAAACGCGTCCATCGAAGTTACTTAGTGCGGCGTTACGTACCCCACAACGTTCCACATTAGCGTGCAGTACTTTTACACGACTTGCGGCGTATTCATTGGCCACAAGTACACCTTCGTTGTTCATTAAAGCTGCAATTTGAGTGGTTTTTGAGCCTGGAGCGGCTGCGGTATCTAACACGGCATCGTAAGATTCATCATTCATAAACAGAGCAGATACCGGCATCATCGAACTGGCTTCTTGAATGTAGAATAAGCCAGACATGTGTTCTGCTGTGTTGCCTAATGGTACAACTGACTCATCCGCTTCAATCCAAAACCCCGTGTCACACCAAGGCACAGGAGAAAGCTTCCAGCCTTTTGCTTCTGCTCGTTCTAGAAACGCTTCAACACTGATCTTCAACGTATTAACTCGAATACTTTTGCGTAGTGGCTTTTGGCACGACGCGATAAAGTCTTCCATGTTGAGGTGAGCAGGAAGGATAGTTTGGATTTTTTCCAGAAACGCGTCTGGGATGTAAACATTAGGATGCAATGTGGGATCTCGTTTGCAGAATTTGTGGCAAATAATATACGAAAGCGAAGCAGAAACGAATAGTGACAAGGGCCGAGCGATAAAAAAGAGCAGCGATTGCTGCTCTTTTAAAGTGATCAAACTTCAATTTTACGTGAATTGAGCTTTATTCTACGGCTTCGGAATTGCTGTACGCCATTGAGTCCAACCTTCTTCAGCTTGTGGATACAAAAAGAAAGATTGCCCACTCTTTGCCGCTGGTGGAATAGTCGATTGCTCTGGCGTTGAAAACGCAATTCCTCCGCGAACTAAACTATCAAAGGTTCCCGCTTTGATGTTAGCGCCGGTAAGCCCGATGGAAACATCTACTCCTGAAACATTCCAGAACACACTGTTTTGACGAACGAGGTAAGCATATTCAGGCTGTATTTTGATAGTCGTGAGGATGCGATCAGCAAATTCTCCTAGGCTTACGTCGGTCACTTGGCCAACTTCCATCTGGCGGTAAAGAATAGGGGTACCGACTTGTACTGAGCCTCTCTGTTCACTTTGTAACGTAAACATGATTCCATGCACGCGTTCTGAACTATTTTCTAATTGAAAATCAAATTTAGCTTTACCTTTACCTGGCTCAACACTGATGGATTTCGAAACCAACGCCCCGAGGTTTTTAACGCCACCTAAACCAATTTCTGGTTCAGTTAGCCAAAAATGTGAGCCTTCAACTGCAATGTTTTCTACGTATTCAGGTAGGATCCTTGCAGTGACTTCAACCATGTTACGACGAAAATTCGGTACAACCAGAGTGATTTCACCAACTTTAACACCTTGATATTCAATCGGCATTCCTTTAGCAATCTCTTGCGAACCGTCGGTTTCTAAAGCAATGACGCGCCCAAACTTGCGAGCGGTTTTTTGATCAGAATACAGCTTCCAGTTTTCTCCGATTTTGTTTTCAACGCCTGGTACGGAGTCAAAAGCGATGCCACCTTCGATTAACGATTTTAAAGGGTGCGCTTTCACACTGACTCCGGCTAATGATGCATCTATCTCAATCCCTGAACGATTCCAAAAAACGGTTTGTGGCGTTACAAGATAAGCGAAGCGGTTTTCGATAGTAGCCTTAATTAGTACTCCGCCATCAACTAGCTGGAAATCGGAGACGTTACCAACTGGAAGATTACGATAGAGTAGAGGGCTGCCTTTGGAAATCGGCGGCAATTCAGAAGCAAATAGTGTTAGAGCCCTAGAGCCACTTTGATTGTACTGCGCCAATTCAGCCAATGATTCATTTTGGAACAGTTGATACTCTTTTTGAATATCCTGCTTGCCTTCGCTCACAAAACTAATTGACCCGGTTAACAACTGCTTTGCTGGAGGAACGGTAACGCTGAGCCCGGATTCAGTTAACTCTGCTGATGCACTGCCGGTTACATAAAAACGATTGTTTGATTTGATCAGATGTTTGTATTCATGGTCAATCAATACATCCATAAATACTTCGTGTTGTGATTTTTTATCTTCCTTAACTAGGCCCACTTTGATGATTGAACCAACAACGATGCCTTTATAAAGTACATTGGCACCGCTATCTAGGCCAAACGAATTGTCGGACACCAACCGAATCGCGATGGACTTTTCTTGCTGTTGGTTAAACACGTTTTTACGAATGGCAGTAAAGCGGCGAGAGCGTTCACCCGCGCCCGGCACGATCGTTAAGAAGTTCCCTCGCACTAAATTAGCAATGTTTTCTACACCAGAGAGGGACACTTTTGCTTCTTCTAAGACAAATCGAGTACCTGTCGTCAGCATGTCACTAAAAGCGGGTTGAATTGCCGCTGACGCCAATATCACTTCTCGGCCTTCGGAAAGGCTCAAGTCCGTAACTTGGCCAATTTCGATTCCGCGATACATAATTGGAGCGCCTTCTCCGCTGATCTTGCTGTCATCAGGTAGGACGATTTTAACCGCGATGCCTCGACCAGCAGTTTTCAAATCTTTATACAAACGGAACTCGGTGTTCTCTTCTACAGGCTCACCATCATCCGGAGAGTCGACGGCGATGGCGCCACCTAGTAAGGCACTCATGCTTTCTAGTCTTACATCGACACCTTCAAAACCGATGCTGGCACCAATTCCACTGACGTTCCAGAATCGACTGCGGTTGTTAATGATATGTCGGTATTGATCCTGAATGTTGGCCTGAATAGTGATAGATTTTGCATCTTCATCTAGCTGGTAACTGTACACTTCACCGATTGGGATTTTCTTATAAACAATTTGAGAGCCAACCGATACACCACCTAAATCACGGCTTTTGAGCTTAATATTCAAACCTTGAGAAACGCGTAAATCTGTTGGAGCAGAGTCTAACGCATGGAATGTTGTCTCAAACTCTTGACCATCTCCGGGTTGAATCGAGATGTAGTTACCTGAGACGAGCGCATCCAGTCCGGAAACTCCCGTTAGGCTAGCTGTTGGTTTTACTAACCAAAAGCGTGTTTTATCGTTCAGTAACTTTGCAGCTTCAGGATAGATATCAGCATCGACATAAATACTGCCGAGATCTTCGGTGAGGTTAATGTCTCTTACCATGCCGACTTCTAATCCTTGGTAACGGATAGTGGTTCGGCCGGCGACAAGACCAGCGGCATCAGAAAAATAGATTTGCACTCGTTGTCCTGCATCGTGTATCGACTTCACAACAAGCCAGCCAGCTAAGACCATGGTCAAAATTGGCAACAGCCAAAGAGGAGATATGCCTTTACTCCGCTTTACATCTGGTACGTATGACGTTTGAGAACTGTTCTGATCACTCATTCATTGACTCTTTTTCTGATTGTTTTGGGTTTGTTTGGTCCCAGATTAGCCTTGGATCAATACTTTCTGCTGCAAGCATGGTCAACACTACGACAACACCAAATGCTACGGCGCCATATCCTGGTGTGAAATCCAGTATCTGACCACGATCGACTAACGTCATCATGATAGAAATAACAAACAAATCCATCACAGACCATTTACCGATCCATTTAACAACAAAGTAAACCATCATTCGTTGTCTCTTAAACACCGAACGTTTGAATTGGATGCAAAGCATGATGTAGGCGAGCCCAAGTATTTTAATCACCGGGACAACGATACTCGCAACAAAAATGATCGCAGCGATTCCATACATGCCGCTTTTTACCAAACCAGCCACGCCTGAAAAAATAGTGTCCTCCAAACGCTTACCATTGGTAAGCAAGATGGAAATAGGGATCAGGTTAGCAGGGAAGATGGCGACCGTTGCTGCGATGAGGTAAGCCCATGTTTTCTGAATGGAGTTTGGCTTGCGATGATATAACTCGTGATGACAACGCTGGCAATGGTCACCTTCAGGCTGGGACAAGTGGCATTCATGGCAATGCACATCTTTATGCTCAAAAGCATATAAACTTTCTGGTTTCCAAGCTTCCCAATAACGACGCACGCTGATTCTTGAAACTAACAAAACGGTAAATATCTGCAAAAGAACCAGACCAATTAACCCTGGACCGACGAAAATGTCGGAATAATCTTGGAGTTTAAAACAGGAAATGGCGATGCTAACTAAGAACACATCCAACATAACCCAATGCTTCAAATGTTGAATTAGCCACAGTGAGATACGAAGCCCACGGAACCATCGTTGATGTAAAGAAATATGCGCCGTTACCACTGAAACACAAACCGTCAGTGGCGCTAGAGAGCTACAAAATAGAATGAGCAATGAAAGAAGAACAAATCCTTCTTCCATCAATGTGATCATCCCTGAAGGCAGGGTTGCCGGAATCATCACACCAAAGAGTCGGATGCTAATAAAGTTAAAAAAGTGCGATGGAATAAATAGTAGGATACAGGTTATCGCGACGGCTAGATTACCAGAGAGGCTAGGGCTACCTCCGCGATATAATTGTGTACCACAACGAGGGCAGTGTGCATTTTTGCCATGGGGTAAGTCGACGATGTCGACAGGCAATTCACAACCTTGGCACAGACGTACGTTATTGGGTTGCATGGCGTGCTTAGACAGAGAGGTCATAACGACCTCTCTAGCTTGAACGATTTAAGCGTGGGACTGTATGCCCCCATATAAGGTTTGATATAAGCCTTCTTGCTCAACTAACTCACCATGAGTACCTGTTTGCGTCACTTTCCCATCTTCAAGCACGTAGATCAAATCGGCTTGTTTAACAGCGGATAGTCGGTGCGCAACGATTAATGTTGTTCTACCACGTAAGAACTCGGTCAGTGCTTTGTGTAAAGCCGCTTCAGTAGCGGTATCTAGCGCAGACGTGGCTTCGTCTAAAATAACAAATTGAGGATTACTCAGCACCATTCTAGCAATGGCAAGCCGTTGTCGTTGACCTCCTGACAAACGAATGCCATTACGACCAACTTGAGTATCCAAGCCGTGGTTCAGTTGAGAAATAACATCTTGCAGCTGAGCCACTTCAAGCGCACGCCAAAGTGACATTTCGTCAAAATCCCCACCAAGCGTTAGATTATGCCTCAAGGTGTCGTTAAATAGTATAGGTTGCTGTAATACCACGGCAATTTTGTCGCGAATTACTTCAAAACCAATATCTTCTGTTAATTCATCATTAAAGCGAATGCTACCGGAGTTTTGACGGTAAACCCCAATAAGTAATTGTATCAAGGTTGACTTACCACCGCCGCTTGCGCCAACTAACGCCACTTTCTTTCCTGCCGGCATATGTAAAGAAAGATTATCTAGGACTTTGTTTTCATTATTGTAAGAGAAATTAATGTTTTCTACTTTAACGTCAACTTCTCTACCTTCTTTGAAAGGATTTACCTTAGGAACCGGTCTCTGCTCTTCTTCTAACTCTAATAAGTCGTTGATGCGTTTTAATGCGGCTTTAGCGCTGTACCAAGAAAACTGAATCCCAAGCAACTCTTGAACAGGAGAAAGCATGAACCATAGGTAACCAAAAACGGCAAATATTTGGCCAATAGTAAGGTCACTGAACATGACCATTAACATTGCGACAGCTCTGAATAATTCAAAGCCGATCAAAAAGAGAAGAAAAGAAACGCGACCAGCCGCTTCAGATTGCCAAGCATACTTGTCTGCATCAACGCGAACTTGGTTCGCACTGTCTTTGAGTTGTTGGAGGAATTCTCGCTCTTTATTGGCTGCGCGTAGTTGGTAGATTCCATCTAATGTTTCAACCAAACGGTTTTGGAAAATTTCAAAAGAATGATTTTCCTTCCGTTTCAGATGTTTAACCATACTGCCTAGTTTACGTGAGAAGTAAATGACAATAGGGTTAACTAACAGGATAAACAGACCAAGTCGCCAATCGAGCCAAAGTAGAACGATAGCAGTACCAATAACAGTCAGAAAACTGATAACGAATTTTGCTAACGTAGAACCAATAAATTTATCAATGGTCTCAATGTCAGTGATAAGGTGTGCGTTGATTCCTCCGCTACCTTTGGTTTCGTATTGTCGGATGCTGATACGGCCGAGTTTGTCGATCATTTTACTGCGCATCTCAAACGTGATGGTTTTTGAAACAAGCGTAAATTGTCGGCTTTGAAGGATATTTAATCCTTGGCTCGCAGCTCGCATAAGAACAACCAAGAACAGGGTGAAGAAAATATAGCCTGTCGGAGTGTGCCACGCTTCAGGGAGAATGGCATTCATGGCGTCTAAGCCTTTTGCAGGTTGGTCCAATAAGACCTCATCAACCATCAAAGGCATGAGGAGGGGAATTGGAACACTAATCAAGGTTGCAAGCACCGCTATCAAGTTCGCTATGATCAGCTTGGACTTGTGCTTTTTTACTTGTGTTATCAACCAAGAACGGCTAATAGTGTCATTTTTCAGAAGCATTGTAATTGAGAATAAGTCCTATTATAAAGTAGGGCTGCATTTTAGCGCCATACATTGAGAATGGAAGCTTTTATAGTAAGTAGGAAGTTAATATGAACTTAGAACAATACCAAAGACTAACCAAACAAGCTGTTGCTCTAATTGAGTCTGAACCAGACTTTATTGCGAACCTAGCAAACTTGAGCTCATTGCTTTTCATGGAACTTGACGATCTTAACTGGGCAGGCTTTTACCTAACAAAAGGTGAAGAGCTTGTTCTTGGTCCGTTCCAAGGAAAACCAGCTTGTGTTCGTATCCCAATGGGTCGAGGCGTCTGCGGTACTGCTGCACAAACTAATACTATACAAAGAGTATACGACGTTCACGAATTTGAGGGGCATATTGCGTGCGATGCAGCGAGCAATTCAGAAATTGTGATTCCATTTTCTATTAATGGAAAGGTGGTTGGTGTACTTGATATTGATAGTCCAAGTATTGGCCGATTTAATGAAACAGACGAAGAAGGTCTCACTCATTTCATGGTTGAAGTAGAAAAGCTGCTTAATTCACACGCGAACGACGCATAAATTAGCCTTCGAGTGTGGTTTTTCCTTGGCATGTCACTATAATACGAGAATATTTTTTCTTAATGCTCGCGGAAATCCGCTCAAATCAGGACCCCTCATGACTGAAAAGTTAAAAAACAGCAAAGAAGTTATTGCATATATTGCTGAATGTTTCCCTAAGTGCTTTACTTTAGAAGGTGAAGCAAAACCTCTGAAAATTGGTATTTTTCAAGATCTTGCGGAACGTCTAAATGAAGACGAAAAAGTAAGCAAAACACAGCTTCGTGCAGCGTTAAGACAGTACACTTCATCATGGCGTTACCTACACGGTGTAAAACCAGGTGCAGTACGTGTAGACCTAGATGGCAACCCTTGTGGTGAGCTAGAAGAAGAGCACGTTGAACACGCGAAAGCGACACTTGCAGAAAGCAAGGCGAAAGTTCAGGCTCGTCGTAAAGAACAAGCACAAAAAGCTCGTGAAGAGGGTAAGGCGAAAGCGAAACCTGCGGCTAAAAAGCCTCAACAGCCTCGTCGTACTAATAAACCAAAAGTACAAAAACCAACTAAGCCTGTAGAAACGCGCGCTCTAAATGCTGATGAAATCACAGTAGGTAACGCAGTTAACGTGAACATGGGCAAAGGAAACATGGCAGCGACCATTGTTGAAATCAATAAGGATGATGTACGTGTTCAACTTGCTAACGGCCTACAAATGGTTGTGAAAGCGGAGCACTTGCGCGCATAAAGGAGATACTCCTACGCATGAATTGCCGTTCAAAAGTGACCCTGATTGCTGCTAGCTTATGGCTAGCAGCATCAGCTCAGGCTCTTGAAGCCAAACTACATAAAGATGACCTGCCGGTTCTTTCTCCTGAAGTTCAGCATGAAACAGCTAGCAAACGAGTCACCTCGCGATTTACCCGCTCTCATTATAAGCACTTCAGCCTCAATGATGATTTCTCTAAAGCGATCTTTGAACGCTATGTAGAGTTGCTTGATTACAATAGAAATATTTTCACTCAAGCAGACATCGATTCATTTAAAAATTGGTCAGTCGAGCTTGATGATCAGCTTAAATCGGGCAACAACCAAATTGCTTTTGATGTTTACAACCTCTCAATGCAGAAGCGTTTCGATCGTTTTGCTTATGCGTTAACTCTACTCGATGAAGAGATCAAGTTTGATACCGATGACGAGATAGAGTTAGACCGCTCTGAGGCCGCATGGCCAAAAGACGAAGCAGAGCTCAACGAGTTGTGGCGCAAGCGTGTGAAATATGACGCGTTAAATCTGAAACTGACTGGCAAAGAGTGGCCAGAGATTAAAGAAGTTTTAGAGAAGCGTTATAACAACGCGATGAAGCGCATCACACAGACCAACAATGAAGACGCATTTCAGTTGTATATGAATGCCTTCGCGCGACAGGTTGACCCTCATACAAGCTACCTTTCTCCACGTAATGCCGAGCAATTCCAATCGGAAATGAACCTTTCTCTAGAAGGTATCGGCGCCGTTTTGCAAATGACAGACGATTACACAGTAATTCGTTCACTTGTTGTTGGCGGTCCGGCCTCAAAGAGTAAGCAACTTGGTGAAGGGGACCGAATCACTGGTGTTGGACAAGACGGTGAAGAAATTGTCGACGTGATCGGTTGGCGTCTGGATGATGTTGTTCAGTTAATCAAAGGCCCTAAAGGCACAAAGGTTAATCTACAGATCTTGCCAGAAGGTAACGATGCGAAGAGTTACATTGTCACAATTGTTCGTGACAAAGTTCGCTTAGAAGATCGTGCAGTTAAGTCAGAAATCATCGAAAAAGACGGTAAGAAGATTGGTATTTTAGAAGTACCAAGTTTCTACGTCGGCTTATCGAAAGACACCGATAAATTACTAGCTGAGTTGAAAACCAAAAACGTTGACGGCGTAATCGTTGATCTACGCAACAATGGCGGTGGTGCGCTAACAGAAGCAACGGCATTGACAGGTTTATTCATTAAAGAAGGTCCTGTAGTTCAAGTTCGTGACAGCTATGGCCGCATCAAGGTGAATGCCGATACCGATGGAAAAGTGAGTTATGATGGCCCATTGACGGTATTGATTAACCGCTACAGTGCTTCAGCATCTGAAATTTTTGCAGCGGCAATGCAAGATTATAATCGTGCAATCATCTTAGGTGAAAACTCTTTCGGTAAAGGTACAGTTCAGCAACATCGTTCACTGAATCATATTTATGATCTGTTCGATAAAGAGCTAGGTTATGTTCAGTACACGATTCAGAAATTTTATCGTATTGACGGTGGAAGTACGCAAAATCGTGGTGTTGCACCAGATATTTCGTACCCAACGCCAATTGAGGCTTCTGAAACAGGTGAAAGTGTTGAAGACAATGCTTTACCTTGGGATCAGATTGATAAGGCACAATATCAAACGTTTCCAAGTAACGACGCCTTAGTTGAAAAACTTACTGCTCTTCATAACAAGCGTATTTCTGATGAGATGGAGTTCCGCTTTATCAATGAAGACATCGAGAAATATCGTAAAGAAAAAGACGATAATACTTTGTCTTTGAACGAAAAAGTTCGTAAAGCTGAATCGGATAAAGCGGAAGCCCTTCGATTACAACGCATAAATGAACGTCAAGTTGCTTTGGGTAAAAAAGCATTCAAAACATTGGATGACATACCAAAAGACTACGAGGCTCCTGATGTTTATTTAGATGAGTCTGTCGCGATTATGGTCGATCTACTTAAGCAGGAAAATCAGTCATAATAACTGGCAATTTAGAATAAAAAGAGTGAGTCTTTCAGATTCACTCTTTTTTTATGCCTTTTTGCCTTCCGCTGTCTCGATATCGAGCAAGATATTCGCTTATTTTCCCCCAATAATTTACGTGATCTACATCTAAAATTTCGCGAAAGTGAGGACTACTGGCTAAGCTAAAAGAAAACGATAAGGATGCCGATATGAAGTGGTTCTTTATTTTACTTAGCTTTTGCTGCTTTAGTGTGTTTGGTGGAGAAAACACCAGAGAAGATGAATTAAGTCACTTTGACACGCCGTTTCTCATCGGAGACTGGTATTTGATGAACCCAAACCCCGAAGAGTCGGCTGAAAACTTTCGTGCGATCAAACTCTCATTAGGTTCTGACTACAGCTTTTCTATTGATATTCAAAAGAAAGACTATTCCGTTGACCATTGGGAAGGGCTGTATAACGCAAATGAAGACACCATCGTTCTTGGTTTAAACACCGACGAGCCTCAAATTTATGCCTATCGCAACAACCATAATACGCTTGATCTTAATGGTGTAACATTCACTAAGGGATTATCCAATTCACTTGCAGGTATTTGGTCTAGCTCTCACGTATCTGGCGACGGTCTTGTGGCCAACAACATTAATCAGATGGATTTGATACTTCAACCTGATTTCGTGTTCATGTTTAGGGTTTCGAACGAAGAAGGGGATGAGTCCATCAAACAAGGTGTGTTTTACACAGAAGATGAGTTTTTGGTTCTGTTGTATGAAAATGGCGAGCATGGAACCACGTATAAGCTCAACAAGAATGAGCTAACTATCGAAGATTCCAATGGTGATATGTACGCCGTACTCAATAGAGTTACGCCATGATGCCTTTAACATGCGCCAAATTACGCGTACGTACGGTAAGTCATTAATGTTGTTTAAATGTTAATCAAAAAACGGAGCTAGAGCACTAAAAGCTCCGTTTTTTGATAGAAAGACTTGTATTCTGATACCACAACCCCTACAAATAGCTTATATAGTGATACCAGAACTGCATTTTTGATCATGCAGTCTGGTATTTTTGTTGTTCGACATACAAGGATTTATGCTCATGTCTCAAGCTCCCCAGGCCAAATATCGTAAAGATTATAAAGAGCCATCTCATGCGATTACTGATATCGATCTTACTTTTGATCTATATGACAATGACACAATCGTTACGGCGGTATCAAAAGTTGCTCAAAAAGGCGATACAACAACGCTAGAACTCGATGGCGAAGGGCTTGAGCTACGCGCTGTAAAAGTAAATGGTGAGGATTGGGCTCATCACGAGGTGAAGGAGTCATCGCTGGTACTGACCGATCTTCCATCCGAGTTTGAACTTGAAATCGTCACCAAAATTGATCCTGAAGCGAATACAGCACTCGAAGGTTTGTACAAATCAGGCGGCGCATTTTGTACTCAGTGTGAGGCTGAGGGCTTTCGCCGTATCACGTACTATCTAGACCGTCCGGATGTTCTAGCAAAATACACAACAAAAGTGATCGCAGATAAAGCTGCTTACCCATATTTGCTGAGCAATGGTAACCGAATTGCAGAAGGCGATGCAGAGAACGGTCGTCACTGGGTTCAATGGCAGGATCCGCATCCAAAACCAGCTTACTTGTTCGCCCTTGTTGCAGGCGACTTTGATGTATTGCGTGACAAATATACAACGATGTCAGGTCGCAGTGTTGATTTAGAAATCTTTGTTGATAAAGGTAACTTAGATCGTGCAGGTCATGCGATGACATCGCTGATCAACTCGATGAAGTGGGATGAGGAACGCTTTGGCCTGGAATACGATCTGGATATTTACATGATCGTTGCTGTTGATTTCTTCAACATGGGTGCAATGGAAAACAAAGGCTTGAACATTTTTAACTCAAAATATGTTCTGGCGAACGATCAAACTGCGACAGATCGTGATTATTTAGGCATCGAAGCTGTGATAGGTCATGAGTACTTCCACAACTGGACTGGCAACCGTGTCACTTGTCGTGATTGGTTCCAACTAAGTCTAAAAGAGGGCTTAACCGTATTCCGTGACCAAGAATTCTCTTCTGACTTAGGCTCTCGTGCTGATAACCGTATTGATAACGTACGTATTATTCGTGGTCCTCAATTTGCGGAAGATGCAAGCCCAATGTCTCACCCGATTCGTCCTGACAAAGTCATTGAGATGAATAACTTCTACACGCTAACGGTGTATGAAAAGGGCAGCGAAGTTATTCGCATGTACCATACACTCCTTGGCGAAGAGGGCTTCCAAAAAGGAATGAAACTTTATTTTGAACGTCACGATGGTACCGCCGCGACGTGTGAAGACTTTGTTTCTGCAATGGAAGATGCCACCGGTGTTGATTTAAAACAGTTCCGTTTGTGGTACAGCCAATCGGGTACACCAACGCTACGCGTAAATAGCGAATACAACGCTGATGCAAAAACTTACGCACTAACGGTAGAGCAATTTACGGAGCCGACGCAAGACCAAGCAGAAAAACAAGCGCTGCATATCCCGTTCGATATCGAGTTGTATGATTCGAAAGGTCAAGTTATCCCACTGATGAGTAACGGTGAATTTGTTCATAACGTGCTGGATATTAAACAAGATAAGCAAACGTTCGTATTTGAAAATGTCGAAGAACAGCCAGTGCCATCTTTGTTGCGTGAATTCTCGGCACCAGTCAAATTAGAATACGATTACAGCGATGACGAGTTAGTCTTCTTGATGAAGCACGCAACGAACGATTTTGCTCGATGGGACGCTAGCCAAATGCTATTGGCTAAATACATTCGTCAGAATGTGAAAAACGTTCAAGCGGGACAAGAAGTATCGCTTTCTGAAGGTGTGATAGATGCTTTCCGCGGTGTGCTGTTGGATGAAACGCTTGAGCCTGCTTTCATTGCTCAAGTTTTCTCTATGCCTTCAATCAATGAGATTACTGGTTGGTACCAGCAAATTGATATCGATGCCGTAGACAAAGTGCTAAACAGCATTACAGTGTCACTTTCTAAGGAATTAGAAGATGAGCTAAGTGCGACTTATCACACGCTTAAGCAAACAGAGTATACGATCGACCATGCTGCTATTGGCAAGCGTGCTTTACGTAACCGTTGCCTTCAGTACCTAGCATATACGGAAAAAGGTAATGATTTAGTCAACGCGCAGTACGCATCTGCAAATAACATGACAGATACGATTGCTGCGATGAGTGCCGCAAATAACGCTCAGCTCGAGTGTCGTGAAGCACTTATGGCTGATTATAGCGATAAATGGAAGCACGATGGTTTGGTTATGGATAAGTGGTTTGCACTGCAAGGTAGCAATCCTGCAGAGGATGCTCTTGAAAAAGTAAAAGCAACCATGAACCACGAAGCATTTAGTTTGAAAAATCCGAACCGTACGCGCAGCTTAATTGGCTCGTTCTTAAGTGCGAACCCTGTACGTTTCCATGATAAATCCGGTGTAGGTTACCAATTTGCCGGTGAAATTCTTCGCCAACTAAATGATTCGAACCCACAAGTAGCTTCTCGAATGATTGATCCTTTGCTTAAGTTCCGTAAATACGATGAAGCTCGCCAAGCAATGATTCGTGCAGAACTTGAAAAGCTCAAAGCAATGGATAATCTTGCTAAAGATCTATTCGAAAAAGTGACTAAAGCACTAGACGAATAGTAAACAACACAATAGGGTGGTCATTAAGACCACCTTATTTGTTTATGTCACTTAGTTTTCACTTCATGAACTATTACTACTTCAATCTCAACATTTCATATCAAACGTTTTTATCTCATTATTCTGGTGCGGCAAGTGTTGTTCAAGTTGTCACACACAACGGTTTGCGTTTGCAGTTACCCGCCGCGAGATTTAGACCATTTCTTAGTCAATTGGGCGTTAGAGGCCAGTTTAGACTAACAACTGACCAAAATAATAAGTTTCTTAAGTTAGAAACTCTGTGATGTATTGTATTTGCAGAGAGTTAAATAGGAATCTTAGTCACAGAATCGGACATTTCACCTCTTACCACTACGATTAGTTGTTAAACATTTGTAATTATGCTTTTACAATGGGCACATGCATTACCTATGCTTAGTTTCTAAGGTAACAACCTAGCTACTAAGTCCCCCTACAAAACAACAATTCTAATGTGGAGTGTGAATATGACCGCGCGTGAAAATGTAGTGCCGGTTCTGCTTGAAAAGGTTTACCAACTGATTCAAGACAAACTCGAGCTTTCTCACCAAACGCTTGTAACTAAACTTGCTCAACACTTATTCAGTAACATTGCTGATGATGATCTAATTCAGCGAAACGAATCCGACCTTTATGGTGCTGTCGTTAGCCTTTGGCACCATATCAATGAAAAAAAACCAGAAGAGATTTCGGTTCGAGTATTTAACCCGACCGTAAGTCGTCAAGGCTGGCAATCCACACACACAATCGTAGAAATTGTTGTTCCAGATAGTCCATTCTTAGTGGACTCAGTCAAAATGGCTTTAGCACGTTTGGATCTTGTTTGTCACCTAATGTTGAATAACCCAACACAGATTCAGCGTGATAAAAAAGGCCAAGTTACAGACGTAAACGGTGAGGGTGGTGTTCTTCAATCACTTTTCCACATAGAGGTAGACCGCCTTACTAGTAAAGACGAGATGCAAGCGCTTAAAGAAGAGCTGTTAAGAATTCTATCTGATACTCGCTTAGTCGTTGATGACTGGAAGCAGATGGTTGATAAGCTTAAGTTTGTTACTGATGAACTTGAGAAAAATAAAGATCGTGTTTCTATCCAAACTGATCGTATGGATGAAACGATCGCATTTCTTCGTTGGCTAGAAGATCATAACTTTACCTTTATGGGTTATAAAGATTATGACTTAAAAGAGGTCAATGGTGATACCGAACTTGTTCCTGCTAAAGAAAAAGGACTAGGTCTGTTTGCTGATGACAAGCGCGTGCGTAGCGTCAAGCTCTCTGAATTATCAGATTCAGCGCGATTAGAAGCGAAAAAACCATACGCTCTGATCATCACCAAAGGTAACAAAGCATCTCGTATCCACCGTCCGGCTTATACTGATTACATCGGTATTAAAAAGTTTGATGAAAACGGTAAAGTAATAGGTGAGCATCGCTTTACTGGTTTATATACCTCCGCCGTTTACAACCAAGCGGTACAAAGTATTCCTCTGATCCGTGAAAAAGTTGACCGTATCCTTGAAGCAAGTGGATACCGCCACGGATCATACTCATACAAAGCATTGCACAATATCTTAGAAAACTACCCACGCGACGAGTTGCTTCAAGCTAATGAAGAAGAGCTGCTTGAGGTGGGAATGGGTGTTGTACAAATGCAAGATCGTGACTTGCTGCGTTTGTTTGTTCGTAAAGACCCATTTGGTCGTTTCTTCAGTTGCATGGTTTATGTCACTAAAGATCGTTACAACACAGAATTGCGTCGTCAAACTCAACGCATTCTTAAGCAGTACTTTGGTTGCGAGCAAGAGGTTGAATTTACAACGTACTTCTCAGAAAGCCCACTAGCGAGAACACATTACATTGTTCGTGTAGACAATAACAACATTGACGTAGACGTGAAAAAGATCGAGCAAAATCTAATGGAAGTTTCTACCTCTTGGGATGACAGACTAAAAGAATCCATCATTGCTAACTTTGGTGAAAGTAAAGGCCTTCCTCTTTCAAAAGAATATATGAGTGCGTTCCCTCGCTCATACAAAGAGGACATGATGCCAGGTTCTGCGGTTGCAGATATCGAGCGCTTAGAAGCGTTAAGTGATGATAATAAACTTGGTATGTTGTTCTACCGACCTCAAGAAGAGGGAGCAGATTCCAAAGCTGTCCGCTTAAAGTTATATCATCGCGATGAACCAATTCACCTTTCTGACGTAATGCCGATGTTGGAAAACCTTGGTTTGCGTGTGATTGGCGAATCGCCATATGAGATCGAGAAAAACAACGGTCAGACCTTCTGGATCCTTGACTTCTCTATGCTGCATAAGAGCGAGAAAACCGTTGACCTTCGTGAAGCTCGTGATCGTTTCCAACAAGCATTTGCTGCCATTTGGGCGGGTAATCTTGAAAGTGATGGTTTCAACCGATTGTTATTAGGTGCGTCTTTATCTGGCCGTGAGATTTCCATTCTTCGCGCTTACGCACGATACATGCGCCAAGTCGGCTTCCCATTCAGTCAGCAGTACATCGAAGACACGCTAAGCCACTACCCAGACTTAGCGACAGGTCTAGTCAAGCTGTTCACCAAGCGATTTGATCCGAAACACAAAGGCAGCGACAAAGGCCAAAACGATCTAATTAAAAAGCTAACAGAGCAGTTGGATCGTGTAGAGAGCTTGGATGATGATCGTATTATTCGTCGTTATATCGAAATGATCATGGCGACGCTTCGTACCAACTACTACCAAGTAGACGAGAATAAGCAGCCTAAGCCTTGGTTATCTTTGAAAATGAAGCCAAGCGATATTCCTGAGATTCCGCAGCCTGTACCTGCATTCGAGATCTTTGTTTACGCACCAGATATTGAAGGTGTTCACCTTCGTGGTGGAAAAGTGGCTCGTGGTGGTTTGCGTTGGTCAGATCGTCAAGAAGACTTCCGTACGGAGATTCTTGGCTTAGTGAAAGCGCAACAGGTTAAGAACACTGTCATTGTACCAGTGGGTGCAAAAGGCGGCTTCGTTTGTAAACGCCAGCCATCTCTCACCAGTCGTGATGAAATTTTTGCGGAAGGTCAGCGTTGTTACAAACGCTTTATCCGTGCACTGCTTGATGTGTCAGATAACATCATTGAAGGAGAGGTGGTACCACCACAAAACGTTGTTCGTCACGATGAAGATGACCCATATCTAGTAGTGGCTGCCGATAAAGGCACAGCAACCTTCTCAGATTTGGCAAACTCTGTTTCTGCAGAATACAACTTCTGGCTAGGTGACGCATTCGCTTCAGGTGGTTCAAACGGTTACGATCACAAAGCAATGGGAATCACCGCAAAAGGTGGTTGGGAATCTGTTAAACGTCACTTCCGTGAAATGGGCATCAACTGTCAGACCACTGATTTTACTGCAATCGGTGTAGGTGATATGGCAGGTGACGTGTTCGGTAACGGTATGCTGTTATCGAAGCATATTCGATTGCAAGCTGCGTTTAACCACATGCACATCTTTATTGATCCAAATCCAGATTCAGCCAGCAGCTGGGAAGAGCGTAACCGCTTGTTTAATTTGCCAAGATCAAGCTGGGAAGATTACAACAAAGACTTGATCTCTCAAGGTGGTGGCATCTTCTCTCGTCGATCAAAATCGATCCAGTTGACGCCAGAAATTCAGAAAATGTTAGGTACGAAGAAAGCATCTTTAGCGCCTAACGATCTGATAAAGATGATCTTGAAAATGAAAGTCGATCTTCTTTGGAACGGTGGTATCGGCACTTACGTTAAATCATCGACAGAAACTCATACAGATGTTGGTGACCGTGCTAACGACATGCTGCGCATTGACGGCCGTGACTTAAGAGCCAAAGTGGTTGGCGAAGGTGGTAACTTGGGTATGACTCAGCTTGGTCGTATCGAATACGCACTAACTGGCGGTCGAGTGAACACGGACTTCGTTGATAACGTAGGTGGCGTTGACTGTTCGGATAATGAAGTCAACATCAAGATCTTCCTCAATGGACTGGTTTCAAATGGCGATCTTACGGTTAAGCAACGTAACCAAATTCTAGAGTCTATGGAAGACGAAGTGGGTGAAATTGTCTTGGATGATGCTTACCGTCAGTCGGAGTCGATCTCTGTTACTGAACAGCAAGGTGTTGGCATTGTTAAGGAGCAAATTCGATTCATCCACACTATGGAGAAAGCAGGGTACTTGGACCGTGCTCTCGAATACATTCCTGATGATGAAACGCTAATCGAGCGTGAAAAACAGGGACTAGGTCTGACTCGCCCTGAGCTATCAGTGTTAGTTGCCTACGGTAAAATGGTACTTAAACAGCAACTTGTTACGGATGAAATCGCAAATGATGAATTCCATGCAAAACAACTTGTTGAATATTTCCCAAGTGCGTTACGACGTAACTATAAAGATCAAATGGTTAATCACCCACTGCGAGCTGAAATTATCGCTACAGCATTGGCTAACCAGATGGTTAATGAAATGGGCTGTAACTTCGTTACTCGTTTGCAAGAAGAAACTGGTGCAAGTGTTGTCGATATTGCCAACGCTTACAGTGCGGCTAGAGAAATCTTTGATTTAGAAGAAATCCTCAAGCAAACTCGCAAACTTGATAACGTTGCGACAGCGCAAGCTCAATACGAAATTATGTTTTACGTGCGCCGAGCACTGCGTCGAATTGCACGCTGGTTGCTTCGTAACCGTAGCGGCAAATGCACGGTCGGTGAGTTGATTGCTATCTACAAGCAAGATGTCAATGTTATCACTGAAACCCTAGACACTATGTTAGTTGAGTCTGAAGTTGAAGAACACAATGAGTTGGCTCAAGGTTGGATAGAGAAAGGGGTTGAAGAGAAACTCGCTCACCAAGTTGCCCGCTTATCAAGCTTACAATCTGCACTGGATATTTCATCAGTAGCAAGTGAAACAGGTAAAACGGTTGAGCAAGCATCGAAACTCTACTTTAACTTGGGTGACCGTTTATCGTTGCATTGGTTCTTGAAGCAAATTAATAGCCAAGCCGTTGATAACAACTGGCAAGCACTTGCAAGAGCGGCATTCCGTGAAGATCTGGACTGGCAACAACGTCAACTTACCGCTCAGGTACTGACTTGTGGCTGCTCAACCGAAGAGCTTGACGTGATGGCTGCGTTAGAAGATTGGATTGAAACTAACGAGCAATCGTTGCACCGCTGGGAGAGTATCTTAAACGAGTTCAAAGTTGGCTCAGTACACGAATTTGCTAAGTTCTCTGTAGCACTTCGAGAGCTAGTACTTTTAAACCTCAACTGCTCATCGAAAGAGTAGTGGAATAATCAAGTCATAAGTAAAAGCCTCGTTATTTAACGGGGCTTTTTATTATCTATTATTCACATTTGGAACGAAAATAGTTACATTGTCACATTGAGTTGAAATTAAAACAGAGTGAAATCGATTGCTTTTAAGCGGTTAGTTACGATTTTTATCGCAGAAACTTGATTGTAATTGTTTGTTTTATATTTGAAAATCTTATAAAGATATAGGTTTTTACTTATTACGTTCATTTTCATTGAATTACGATGAAAAACGGTAAATAATATTGTCCCGTTTATACGGGGCTTTTTTCTTTCGGAGGCACAATGCTTTACCGTCTAGCCAGAACTGGCTTTTTCCAACTCGATGCCGAGAAGGCACATGATCTTGCAATCAAGAACTTCCAACGCTTTAACGGCACACCACTTGATCTCTTTTACCGCCAACAGTTACCAACTCGTCCAGTTGAGTGTATGGGTCTAACATTCCGTAACCCTGTTGGTCTTGCGGCTGGTTTAGATAAAAACGGCGAATGTATTGAAGCATTTGATGCCATGGGCTTTGGCTTTGTCGAAGTCGGCACTGTAACGCCACGACCACAACCAGGTAATGATAAACCACGCCTATTCCGTTTAGTGGAAGCAGAAGGGATCATCAACCGCATGGGCTTTAATAACCTAGGCGTTGATAATTTGATCGAGAATGTTAAACGAGCAAAATTCAATTGTGTTCTCGGAATTAATATCGGTAAAAATAAAGATACGCCAATTGAGAAAGGGGCAGAGGACTACCTGATTTGTATGGAAAAAGTGTATGAGTATGCTGGCTATATTGCAGTAAACATCTCATCGCCAAACACTCCAGGCCTTCGTTCACTTCAATATGGTGAAGCCCTTGATGAACTGCTTTCCGAATTAAAGGCGAAACAAGCGGAGTTATCAGAGAAGTACAACAAGTACGTCCCGTTAGCATTAAAGATTGCGCCAGATTTAAGTGACGATGAAATCTGCCAAATTTGCGATTCTTTATTGAAAAACAATATAGATGGTGTGATCGCGACTAACACAACTTTGGATCGCACGATCGTAGAAGGGATGAAACACGCCAATGAGGCAGGTGGCTTGAGTGGTCGCCCTGTGCAATCACGCTCTACGGAGGTCGTACGTAAGCTTCATGAAGAGCTTGGAGACAAACTTCCAATTATCGGTGTTGGTGGTGTAGATTCCTATGTTGCAGCCAAAGAAAAGATCATGGCAGGCGCTAAGCTTGTTCAAGTCTACACTGGCTTTATTTACCACGGCCCAGGTCTCGTACGTGATATTGTTAAGAATCTTTAACATATACATCAAAAACTACTGAAAAATCAGTACCTGTTACATAAAAAAGAGGACTTTGTTTCCTCTTTTTTTTTATCCGTTCGTTTGTAGAATTTAAAAATCACGAGTAGGTAATTAAGCGTCTTACCTCTTTACCACTGATTTAACTAGTCAAGAGAGAACGGAATAATGCTTAAACCCAGCGACAAATGGAATTGGTATTTTGACGAGCAAAAAGCTTGCTTAATGCTGGATCTGGGGGAGGAAATGATTTTCCAAACCAATCTATCCCGAAAATTGTTGGTTAACTGTGCCTTCTCAAACAGTGAATTTACCGTTGATGACGCCAGCGCATTTCAAACGTTTAATGAGCGCATTCGCTGTCTCGATATCAGTGAATATCGCCAAGCTGAATTAACACTGTATTGTGTTGCTGCAAAGCGTTTTCATAAACCTGTACAGCCTAAGAGCTGGTTCTTCGATGCACAGTCCTCTGATTATGAACCTCAAGAAGGGGACATGGTCTTTCTCACAAATCAATATTCTGATGGTATGTTCATCGTTCTAGAACCAGGCGAAACATCGAGCTTATGTGCTTATGTTAACCAAGAAGCCTTTGTTCTTGATGGCAATAAGGCGCTTCAATTTGGGCAGCCGATTAAAGTAATGCATGATCGCATGGCTTGTGCAAATCACCTCTTTGCAATGACCCCTATGGCAATGGTGGGTTAAAGCTGTTTAATTTTTCTTTATTTCGTTCCTTTGTTTGCCTTAATCGACCTTATTGGGTCGATTTTTTTTTGTCCTTTCCTCTGACACTCCAATCCGAAAGACCATGAAACTGTTTGTTTTCTATGCATGCAAACATGAAGCTGGTCACTTTTATTTTACTTATTTCAATTTGATTACTCCTTTAATTAGGCAACCTAGCGCCTAAAACAACCCTATTTATTCCCCTATAAAGGGCATTTGTAAGTAATTTACATCAACCAATCACGACTGGTATATACCAAAATGCATGTAAATAAGTATTCACTTCTTCTAAAGGAAACAAAATACGTTCATGAATGAAAAACATTCAAACTAAAGATGTTGAAAGTTTTAGATCATTTGAGTGGTGATGATTTGAACTAACGGGTGGGAAAATACCTTTAAAAACGAGGCATTGATCGTAAAGTCAGGTATAATTGAAGCCATTTTTTATCAGCGAAAGAACACTATGAATCAATATCTCGCGGTAACTTCAAATGGCATGGAAAATTTGCTTGTTGAAGAACTGACTAAACTAGGCATTGAAAATGCGAAACCAGTACAGGCAGGCGTAAAATTTAAAGCGACAAACGAACAGGTTTATCGCTGTTGTTTGTGGAGCCGTTTAGCGTCTCGATTTGTACGTGTTTTATCTGAGTTCACGTGTAACAACGACATGGACTTGTATCTATCCACTTCCACTATTAACTGGGTTAACCAATTTCATAGCTCTAAACGCTTTGTTGTGGACTTTAACGGCACAAACCGTGAGATTAGAAATAGCCAATACGGAGCTATGAAGGTCAAAGATGGCATCGTAGATTGCTTTGAGAATAAAGGCTTGCCACGTCCTAATATCAGCAAAGAACGCCCAGATATTCGTATTCACGTTCGTTTGCATAAAGATAAAGCGTTGCTTGGGATAGACATGGTAGGTAGTGGTCTTCATCAGCGTGGTTATCGACCAGAATCGGGTCGTGCGCCATTACGTGAAACGCTTGCTTCTGCGATTATCATGCGTTGTGGCTGGGATGGGCATCAACCATTACTCGATCCAATGTGTGGTTCTGGTACTTTGCTTATTGAAGCGGCAATGATGGCAGCCAACATGGCACCTGGCGTTAAGCGCAAACAATGGGGCTTCGAAGTTTTGGAAGACTTTGAACCGGAGACCTGGGCTGAGATTAAATCAGAGGCTAATGTTCAAGCTAGACGGGGTGTCAAGAAAGTTGACGCTAAGTTTTTTGGATTCGATAACGACCCCAAAGTATTAAAAGTCGCTCAAGAAAACGCCCGCAGAGCAGGTGTTGAAGAGTTGATTGAGTTTGCGCAAGGTGATGCTGCAACTATTACTCGTCCCGCAGGATTTGAACACGGTGTTATCGTTTCAAACCCACCTTACGGTGAGCGTCTAGGAACTGAGCCGGGGCTGATTGCGCTCTATACCGCATTCGGTGGACAGCTAAAATCTGAGTTTGGCGGATGTAAAGCATCTATCTTCTCTAGCTCGGACGAGCTCTTGAGTTGCCTTCGTATGCGCGCTGATAAACAGTTTAAATTGAACAACGGTGCGTTACCGTGTCACCAAAAGAACTACAGCATTGCCGAGCGCAGCGCTGATGAAGTTAAAGGTGCAGATACTAACGTTCAAATCGCACCAGACTTCTCAAACCGTTTGAAGAAAAACATTGGCAAGATTGGCAAGTGGGCTCGTAAAGAGAAACTAGACTGCTATCGTATCTACGATGCAGACCTTCCAGAATACAACGTAGCGATCGACGTGTACGGCGATCAAATTGTGATTCAAGAGTACGCAGCACCTAAGAACATCCCTGAAGAAAAAGCCAAGCGTCGTCTAACGGACATTATCCGTGCGACGATTCAGGTGACCGGTGTTGAAGCGAACAAAGTTGTACTGAAAGTTCGTGAGAAGCAGAAAGGTCGAAGCCAGTACCAAAAATTAGGTCAGGTATCAGAGACGCTCGAAGTAAACGAGTACGGTGTGAAGCTGATCGTGAACCTTCATGACTACCTAGACACAGGCCTGTTCTTGGATCATAAGATCACTCGTCGTCGTCTTGGCGAAATGGCACAGGGTAAAGATTTCCTTAACTTGTTTGCTTACACTGGCAGTGCAACAGTGCACGCTGCAGTTGGTGGTGCTCGGTCCACTACAACTGTCGATATGTCAAACACCTACTTGAATTGGGCGAAAGACAATATGCAGCTTAATGGCTGTGTAGGGCGCCAACATAAATATGAACAAGCGGACTGTTTGCAATGGCTAGAAAACGCAAAAGGTGAATACGACTTGATCTTTATTGACCCACCTACGTTCTCTAACTCTAAGCGTATGGAAACATCATTCGATGTACAACGTGACCACATTAAGCTAATGAAGAACCTCAAACGCTTACTGAGAAGTGAAGGCACAATCGTATTTTCAAATAACAAACGTCACTTCAAGATGGATGAAGAATCACTCGCTGAATTGGGTTTGAAGGTTCAGAATATTTCTTCTCAAACGTTACCATTAGATTTTGCGCGTAATAAACAGATTCATAACTGTTGGCTAGTAACGCACGCGTAGTATAAACAAAAGGATTAATACGTGCTGATATTGTATAGCACGGAGGGATGCCATCTTTGTGAGATGGCATTTGCTCTAGTAGACCAAGTCGGTTTGGCCGAGCAAACAGATATCATTGATATTGCGTTTGATGATGTACTATTTTCTCGTTACGGCGTCACAATACCCGTATTAAAATATCAAGATTCTGAGTTGAACTGGCCGTTTGACTTAGAACAACTCACACATTGGTTGGATAATAATGGCATTACTTACCATTCATAACGCACAACTTGCATTTGGTGACCACCCATTGCTAGACAAAGCGGAGTTCGCTCTTCAAGAAAACGAACGCGTTTGTTTAGTTGGTCGTAACGGAGCAGGTAAGTCCACGTTAATGAAAGTGCTTGCCGGCGACATTTTGTTGGATGATGGCAAGATTCAAATAACTCAAGACGTAGTAGTTTCTCGGCTTGAACAAGATCCACCGCGCAATCAAGAGGGTACGGTTTACGAATACGTATCTGGCGGTTTGGCTGAAATCGGCGAACAATTGAAGATTTATCACGATCTTCTCGATCTTGTTGCTCAAGACCCAAGTGAGAAGAACATTAACCGTTTGGCGAAAGTTCAAGAGCAGCTTGATCATTCTAATGCTTGGCGCTTTGATGACCGTGTTAAGAACGTACTTGGCGCTTTAAAACTAAGCCCTGAAACCAAACTGACCGATCTATCCGGTGGCTGGCAACGTAAAGCTGCTTTAGCTCGTGCGCTGGTTTGTGATCCTGATGTATTGCTTCTTGATGAACCAACAAACCATCTCGATGTGACAACGATCGAATGGTTAGAGAACTTCTTAAAAGACTTCAAAGGCTCGATCATCTTTATTTCTCACGACCGTGCATTCATCAAGTCGATGGCGACACGCATCGTCGACTTAGATCGCGGTCAATTAGCTTCTTTCCCTGGTAATTACGAACAGTATTTGAATGACAAAGAAGAAATGCTTCGCGTCGAAGAAATGCAGAATGCTGAGTTCGATAAGAAACTAGCTCAGGAAGAAGTGTGGATTCGTCAAGGCATTAAAGCACGTCGTACTCGTAATGAAGGCCGTGTTCGAGCCCTTAAAAAACTTCGTGAAGAGCGTCGTGACCGTCGTGAAGTTCAAGGTAAAGTTAACCTAAACATCGATGATGCTTCTCGTTCTGGTAAGATTGTATTTGAAGCAGAAAATGTATCTTTTGCTTACGAAGGCAAGACAATTGTCGACGACTTTAGCTTTAACATCATGCGTGGTGACCGTATTGCACTTATCGGACCAAATGGCTGCGGTAAGAGTACGGTACTTAAATTGCTATTGGGGCAATTGGAAGCGCAGTCTGGTCGTTTACACTGCGGAACAAAATTAGAAGTCGCGTACTTTGATCAGTACCGAGAGATTTTGGATCCAGAAAAGACAGTGATCGATAACTTAGCGGATGGGAAACAAGAAGTAATGGTTGGGGGACGTCAGCGTCATGCGCTGAGTTATCTTCAAGACTTCTTATTTGCACCTAAGCGCGCCAGAACCCCGGTTAAGGCACTTTCTGGTGGTGAGAAAAACCGATTATTGCTAGCCCGTATCTTGTTGAAGCCAAACAACTTACTTATTCTTGATGAACCAACTAACGATTTGGATATCGAAACGTTGGAACTTTTAGAAGAAATGCTTGCCAATTATCAGGGTACATTATTGTTAGTGAGTCACGACCGTGAGTTCGTAGACAACACAGTAACAACCAGCTGGATTTTTGAGGGTAACGGTATAATCGAAGAGTTCGTTGGTGGTTATCATGATGCTAAACAGCAGCGTGACCAAGTTCTTGCTTCGCGCAGTCAGGTTGAAAAACCAACAAAGAAAGAGAAAGTGGTTGAGGAAACTCCCAAAACTACGCAACCTAAGAACAATTCGAAGAAGTTATCGTATAAGCTGCAAAGAGAATTAGAGGCTCTACCAGCTAAACTTGAACAATTAGAGTCGGATATCGAGAGCCTTCAGGAGCAAGTGAACGATCCAGAGTTCTTTGCTAAACCTGTAGAGCAAACTCAGCCGGTATTGGAACAGCTTGCTGCATTAGAGCAGGAGTTGGAAATCGCATTCGAGAGATGGGAAGAACTCGAAGCAATGCAACAGGATAGTTAAGAATTCAATGAATTGTAGTAATAAATTCAAATTGACCGCCATTGCAATGATGGTTGGTACCACAATGAACGCACAGGCGGCATTGTATCAAGTTGTTGAGGTTTCACCTCAGGATCATGGTTCAAACGGTGACTACCAAACGGCTTACGGGGTTGCAATTCAACAGGGCAATGCAGGTACAGATCCTTCAACAGGTTCACCTTTCGCTCTAGGCTGCTTTGATGCAGCAGCAAACTGCACGCCAGAGCAGTTTAAACTTGCAATGGAAACTCGCACTACACCGATTTCAGCGACACAAGCCGTGGATGGGAACAGCTATCGTGAAGAAATCCCATTCGGATTAGACGCTGGCTTTTATTACATCCAAGAACTCAAAGACTTTGAGCGTTACTGTTACAACCAGCTTCGCTATTCCACCTGTGACTCATGGGCTTCAGTAAACTGGACGCCGTGGAATAAAGAACGTAGTAAAGACTTTACTTCTAATGCGTTAGCGTTCATAGAAGAAGATTCTGCTGCTTATAAAAATGAATATAACAATGTTATCAACCAGCTTACCGAGGATGGTGCAGCTGTCGGTAATCAGAGTAAAGTTAGCACAGAAAATACTTCTACATTAGAAACACGAAATACCGTAGTTGCACCAGTAGAGCCAAATATTCTTACTGGCGATGGTGACGCAAGTGTTGTGCAAAGCCATGCTTGGAGCACAGACGGCAATTTTACTGTTGGCAGTGTTTCTCGAACAGCAAGCAATACCAATGGATCTCACCACACATCAAAAGCAGCGATTTGGGATCAAAGCGGAACCGTCAGTGAATTGGCTTGGCCAAGTGGCACATCTAAAGATGGAGAAAGGTTAGCTCAAGGGAGCATGCGTGACCTTGTCACTGATGGAACTACGGTCTATGGCGTAGGTTACAACACTTACAGTGATGATAACTACCTGAATGCGACTGTTTTTGTCGGAACTCTAGAAGCCGAAGGTAGCGTTGAAAACGCAACTTGGAAAAACAAAGTTGTTGTAGGAGCTAGACAGCGCGAGGGTGATGATACGGTTCATACAAACTCACGATTAACCGACGTTAACTCTAATTTTGTTGCTATTGGTGAAGCAAAACGTTCGGGCGGATACTTAATGCCAACGGGCTCTGCTCCGAATCGTCTCTTTATCGTAGATGATGTTCGTAAGGATTCTATTAGCGCTTTTTACCCAACTACTGGCATTTTCTTTAGCGGTGCGGGCGGTAAGATGGGCGGTATCAACTCTTACAATGAAATCGTCGGGCAACTTGATGCAGAAACGACTCGTGAAGACGATGGCAAGCCACGTCGTAAGCGCGGTTTTATCTATCCATATAGCCTAGGTGGCGAGACTAGTGAACGTGCTGCAACATTGTTTAATGGAAAAGCTTGGTTCCTAGACAGTTTGACTAATGGCGGTGATTACTCTGAACAAAACAATCAGTTCCGTATTATCGACGCAACTGATATCAATGATGCAGGTGTGATCTCTGGTACAGCTATGAAATGTGCAGGTGGTTATAGCACAACAGCAAACAATGCGACATGTAGCTCTGAAGAGCAAATTGTAGCAGTCAAACTAGTACCTATTGCTGACGCAACTAAGGACGACATCGTATCTCGAAGCATTGACTCAACGACGACAGAGCGTCAAGGTGCAGGCCTTGGTTGGTTAGCTTTGACCATGCTTGGATTGTTTGGGTTCCGTAGAAAATAGTTAAAAATCGTCAGTAATTTTTAAATCAAGCAGATGCTCACACATTTGAGTCTCTGCTTTTTTTATGCCTTGAGAAATTGCCTACTTTGATCGATTCTTATAAGTGGAGTCATAAAAACTCCATCAAAGTTTCACAATAACAGCTGTACGTTAGTAAATGGACCTGTATGAGGAATTAACTATGAAGAGACAAAAGCGTGATCGCCTAGAACGAGCTCAATCTCAAGGCTACAAAGCTGGGTTGAATGGAAGGTCTCAAGAGGCTTGCCCATATCAACAAGTTGATGCTCGGTCGTATTGGTTAGGTGGTTGGCGTGATGCCAGAGATGAAAGACAATCTGGTCTCTACAAATAAACTCTCCACATACAAAAAGAAGGATTCGAAAGGGCTCTACGGAGCCTTTTCTACATTATAGGGACATAGGGAAGTAGGTTAACACTCGACAACAAAAAGGCTCCTAAATAGGAGCCTTAATAAATCGATTAAAATCGTGATTAGAAGCTTGAAGTGTCTTGGAACAAGCCAACTTTCAAATCTTTTGCTACGTAGATTTCTTTGCCGTCCACACATACACGACCGTCGGCCAAACCCATCACAAGTTTACGGTTTACAACGCGTTTCATGTGGATTTCGTACGTCACTTTTTTCGCTGTTGGCAGGATCTGACCTGTAAACTTCACTTCGCCAACACCCAGAGCACGACCTTTTCCTTTGCCACCAACCCAGCCAAGGAAGAAACCAACAAGTTGCCACATCGCATCAAGGCCAAGACAACCCGGCATTACTGGGTCGCCAGGGAAGTGGCAGTCAAAGAACCACAAATCTGGAGTAATATCCAATTCCGCCAAGATCAAACCTTTACCAAAATCGCCTTCAGTCTCAGACATTTTAGTAACACGATCCATCATTAGCATGTTTGGCGCAGGAAGCTGAGGGTAACCAGGCCCAAACAGTTCGCCTTGGCTAGAAGCAAGTAGATCGTCACGGTTATAAGAATCACGTTTGTTTTGCATTATCAATTACTCCAATTTTTGATAGCTGCATCTTAGTGAACACGTGTACGCTAAACAACTCCGATCAGTACTAGACAAACCAGTTTTTGATGCGCTGCACAATTCCTTCTGGATGCTCATGTCTTTCAAAGTTTTCAATACGTTCCGCTATTTTGCCAATAATGCTATCGTCTTCACCTCTAAAAGGTTTATTCATTACAATCGGAATAGCTTCATCTACGGTAGAAACGGACCAAATATGGAACTCACCATTTTTAATGCTTTCTATTACATCTTTATGTAATGCAAGGTGTTTAAGGTTTGATTTTGGCATCACAACACCTTGATTTCCTGTAAAACCTTGATGTTTACAAACCTGATAAAAGCCTTCAATTTTTTCGTTCAAGCCACCGACGGCTTGCACTCGACCAAACTGATCAACAGCTCCTGTAACAGCAACTTGTTGATTAATTGGAGATTCAGATAAAGCACTCACCAAGCAACAAAGTTCTGCAAGAGATGCGCTGTCACCATCAACTTCACTATAAGACTGTTCAAATACGATGGAGGCAGAGTAAGGCAGTGGTTCATCCAGTTTCAGAGCAGAGCTCAAGAAAGCTTGCATAATCATCATGCCTTTTGCATGTAGATTGCCTCCAAGCTCAGCTTTGCGCTCAACATCGGAAACATCGCCATCACCAAAATGAATTACACAAGATATTCGTGCAGGCTCACCATAGCTGACAGGGTGCCCAGCCATATCAATAACGGTTAGGCCATTGATTTGACCAACTTGTTCCCCAGTTGTCTCAATGATGACTTGTCCATCTAAAATATCGTACACGGCACGCTGAGGAAGGTAAGATTCTCGGTAATACTTGTCGTCAATCGCTTTATCTAACGACTTGTAATCTAATGCGTGACCATCACTGAACTGGCTGGCAAGCGTTAGAAGTTGAGAGTGCCACATTACTCCTAAAGGCAGATAATGTTGATCTTCAGTAAATCTCATACCGGCTAGCAACAATCTTCTAAAACCACATTCAGTTAAGTGAGGCAGCTGATATTGAGAACATATCCAGTTCACTAAACCAAAGTAATCTGTCAAATTCTGCTCTGACAGATGAATATCTTCTTCAACTTCCGTATACATGGCAAAGCCAGAACAGAAGTCTTCATCGATGTATTCTAGCTCTGCTAACTGACTTCTTTCTCCTGTTACAATCAGTTTTACATCATAAGCTTTAGCTTGCGGTACTGAAGTAGGTAAACGAGTAGGGCTTAGGTTCAGTGGCTCGATAAGGTTTTGTTGAATTGCAGACTTTATATTTGGCCAAAGCCCTGGGTTAGCCAAAATTAGATTAGCCGGTACAATTAAGTAACCGTTATCTGCCTGTGAAATTAAACCAGGTTGGAAGGCAATATCACCACTTACATCAACACTGTAACGGTCAAATAAACGTTTGGCATCAAGTGATTCCGAAAAAACTATCGCAGCGTTAGACTGGCTCTGAAGAGCTTTACTGATGAACTCTCTATATACAGAATTATCTACGCAGTTAATGAGTAGTACTCGCGTCAATCCGGAAATTTTTGAAAAACGAGATATCGTTGCCGACATTCTCGGTTGGAGATCAGTAAAAGACTTCTTTGGTAACGAAGGTGCAGACTTTAAAAGTGCTTCGTACTGCTCAAGTGAAGGTGTTACGTCTTGCCAATTAAGTTGGTTCATTAAAATTCATCGTAATTCAATCTTGCCGACATTATAACGAAACGGACTATAACACCCTAGCACCAATTTGGTTTGCTCTCGGCATTCATCTCTCAATGAACAATACTTAGACAAATGAGTGATCAACATCGATACTTCTAAGAGTTTTATTTGCCCAAGTAAACCATCTGGGTTACGCTGTCACTAGGTTATGTTTATGGGTCGGAACAAATGAAATATCAGCAGCTTGAGAATCTAGAATGTGGGTGGAAATGGAAGTATCTCATCAAAAAATGGAAAGATGGTGAAGCGATTACCCGACATATTGATACAAGCGAAGCAGATGCAGCGGTCGCAGAACTAAAACGCCTTGAACACGAGCCTACACTTGTCTTAGCTTGGATAGAAAACCACATGTCAGAAGAGTTAGATAATAAACTCAAGCAGGCTATCCGAGCGAAACGGAAACGTCACTTCAATGCAGAGCAAGTCCATACAAAGAAGAAATCCATTGATTTAGATTACCGAGTTTGGGAAAAGCTTTCTAGTAGAGCGAATGAACTTGGTTGTACGTTATCTGACGCAATTGAATATTTGCTTTCCGAAGCGTCGAGAAGTGAAAAAGCGAGTCAAAAAGTTACCTCAATTAAAGAGGATTTGAGTAAATTGCTATCTAGCTAGGATAGGGAGTGCCAAATGTTATATGTAATCTTAATTGCAGCCATCGTGATCTTTTGGTTGATCGCAGTCGATAGGCCGGTGTTAAAAGTAAAGTTCGATAATGGCCATATTAGTAACGTAAAAGGGCATCTACCTCCTTCTTTCAAACACAACTTACAGGATATTAGTGAGCATAACCCGTTTACTGGTGAAATGAAGGTGTATAGCCAACGAACAGGAATGCGCTTAAGCTTTTCCAAAGGCATTCCCAAAAAAGTTCAACAGAGGATTCGTAACGTTTTTCCGCACCAGGGCTTCAAAGCAAACAAAGGCAAGAAGCGCGCTTAATTACATATCAGTTACTTCATCATGTTAAATGGGACGCAATGTGGCGTCCCATTTTCGTATCTACAGAAAAATTACTTATCATCGAACAATCAACAACATAAACGGACCAAAACGATGAGATACGTTGTAACTTTAATGGTATTGATCTTTGCAAGTAATTCAGTTTTTGCTGACGATTCAGAAACGAACCTGTTGGCTAAAAAGATTAAGACTAAGCTTCAAAAGAAAGTAGACAATAAGTTTGATGGCTATCAAGGTTATTGTGACGTCATGATAGAAATGGAGCACAAAAGTAAAAACGCAGTAATAAAAAGAGTAACCAGCAGTGGTGACCAAAAAGTGTGTAGGTACGTTAAGTCCAACTTGAAGAAAGGAAAACGCTATCGTTACAAATACCCCGAAAAGTACATTCGCCTCCATATAACCACAGGCTTATAAATGTTTCAGAACGCAACTGAGCTCGTGATTTTTGGCAGATTTCGTTGCGGAGCGATTAGAGCGTTTAGCTGATTTTTGCTGTTGTACGAGGCGAGTATGAAAGGCTTTTTTGTTTGGTAGCGCTTAAGTTAGTAATCGTGATGCCATTGAATGGCAAATTCAGTGAGTTGGCCATCATCACCATACATAGATTGATTCAGGTGCTTACGGAAGGACACGCCAGTAAGTCGGGGACTAAGCGCGCATCAATTTTCAATAAGAGATTTGATTTGCTTCGTAAGCATAACCACAAACCAAACTAGCGATTGCAAGTCCACAGGAACCTCGGTTAAAGCCTCAAAAGCAAACAATGTTGTTAATCTTAGGAGGACATTTTAAAGTAGCTAAAACCGGACATTATTGCTTTGAGATCTCACTCCTTGGTGCGCATTATATCTGCTTATGTTGAATGCGATTGCATATGCTAGTCCTATAAAATGTCTCTCTTTTGAGGGACTATTCAATGAAGTATCACGAAATGACTAAAAACTATATTTTTCGTGAATTTGAATGTGGTTTATCCGTCGAACAAGCTGCTGAACTTTGTTTGAAAACTGTGAGAACAGTCAAAGAATGGGATAAGGGGAAAACCATTCCTCCGGAGTGTAAACGACTTATGCGAATGACAAAGGGAAGGGAACTTAGCCCATCAGAACAATGGGAGCACTTTAAAATGCACTATGACAGGTTAGAACTCCCAACTGGTCAATTGGTGACAGCCCAACAAGTTTTGACAGGGATTGCTTTATTAGAGATTGGGGCGTTGACAGACTTAGAGGCGGCAGGACAAGTGTTGAAATATGCTAGGGCACTGAGAGATATGATGTGAAAAACAAGAGGCTCTAAGGAGCCTCTCTTATTTTGAAAGAGCTATTTAATAGCCTTATTATAATGAATGCCTAATGCAAAAGTATTTTGACCATTACAGCTTGAGCATATCCAACTTTCCCCTAATTTTATGTCACGCTCGAGCACAGTCTGCGTTCGTTGGCACTCTAAATTTCCACACTTTATTTCATGCTGTTTTAACTCCCACCTAATTTTCGCCTCATCGCCCTTAGTTAAAATATAGGTCGCTCTGCAATCAAAGCATGTGGCTGTAATTGGTTCAGAAAAATCATCAGGAATTCTCTTTCTTATTTTTGATTGGCACTCAAAGCAGTCCAAAGAAGAAAAATTGCCAAAAGTCATGTTAAAGACAGGTGAACTCAAAGCTTGTTCTAAAAACTCAGATATCTCTTCACATCGAGATCTTAGTTTAGTCGCATCATGAAATTTGCCTTCTTTGAAGCGCTTCATCGATATAATGTGAAGATAATTCCCTAGCGCATCATAGTGTTTTTTTAACATGTTAAAATTAAATGTCTTCTCTGTACCCAAACAGACCATCTCTTCAGGAGGCGTGTCAGGAGATGGCTGGACACCAAAAGATATGGTACTGCTGACATCTGCATGTGCATCTATTTCCAAAAGCACCATCATAACTTTTTTAGGTTGCCAAGTTTCATACTCTTCAGGTGGAAACTCTCTCTTATAGGCTAATGCGCGGTCATAAGTAA
Source organism: Vibrio sp. 704 (assembly GCF_033339295.1). Classification (NCBI taxonomy): domain Bacteria; kingdom Pseudomonadati; phylum Pseudomonadota; class Gammaproteobacteria; order Vibrionales; family Vibrionaceae; genus Vibrio; species Vibrio sp. 704. Next base: position 66,154 of record NZ_JAWOUH010000005.1, read on the forward strand.
TGGCTTCCATTGCCATACGAAGCTCTAAAGCGGCATAATGTAAGCGTTTATCAGTGCCAGAATTAAGCTCTTCTCGTGCAGCTTTTACGTGTGATCTTGAGATATTTCTATAGTTCAAAATAATTACCTTTGGAGCGCTTTATTGTGCTGACAGATAACCCCATACAGCACTACCAAGATATGATAAATAAAATGCAACTGTAAGAATATAGACGTTTTTCGGGGTTGCGACACCAACAATAAACGAAGTTTAGAATTTTGAACAAAGACGGTAGGGCTATACAGTCTCCATGTAGTTGAAGAATGGTTGAATTTACCCCCGTAATACATTACGGGGGCGCATAAAAGCTGATTTCAATAACACACTGAACAAAAACAATATGCTACCATGCACTCATTTTTTATGAGTGAGGAACGGAAAGTGCCTGAATTACTGATACTTATGTCCTTAGCGTGTATTGTGTATCTATTCACAAAGAAGGGTAAGAAACCTAAACGTAGGCTTAACGAATGGGAGAAAGGTGCAACGGTTAGAAGACCGAACAGCATACATTCTTTTGAACCAAAAGTTGTAGAAAAGAGCCCCGATATAGTAGAAGTACCTTTGCCAAACCCTGGCAATAAGACTAATTCTGTACCACACAAGAAAAGTACATACTTGGCAACTAAGACAGAGCGTAGATTCTATAAAGTGCTGCAGGAGCTTATACCTGATGAATACGTAATTCATAGCCAAGTGTCATTGATGGCTTTGGTTCAACCGACCAACTTTAAAGATAACTCTCGAACTTGGGCTAAAAGAATGGACTACGTGATAACGGATAGAGACACAAAAGTATTGGCAGTTATCGAGCTGGACGACTCATCTCATAGACAGAAGAAGAGACAAGAACGAGACATATACGTAAACAATGCACTTAACGGACACCATCCGTTGCTTCGGTTTGAAGCTAGAAGTTCTTATGACAAAACACATATCGCAACCGTATTAGAGCGCGACACGATAATAAAGTGTAGAGAGTTGGAAAGCCTATTACAGTACAGCTAAAACAGAGTCGAACAGCAATTGTTCGGCTTTCTTTTAACTCAAAGCGCTGCAAACTATGTTTTAAGAGTGTGAGAGTGACTAAGGGGAGGGAACTAGCTGCTTCAGGATCTAGGGGAAATTTCAAAATGCATAAGGACGCGATTGAACTGTCAACAGGGCAACTAGTTGAACCTCAAGAAATCCTTATCGGAATTGCCTTACTTGAAATTCAGTCTCCTAGTGATGCCTAAACGCTAACTATGCTCGTTAAGTACGCTGACTAAAAAGGCATTAACCTCGTTGCAAGGTCATAATGTAAGTTAATTCTCTTAATATTAGAGAGATCAATGTGAGTCTGAGTAAGATTTGATAAGATGTCCTTTTAACAAAAAGAATAAGAACTATGTATAAGCAAATTTTTGAAAGTATGAGAAGTATCACACACTCGGGTTGGCTAAAAATTAATGAATCGTTAGTGGAAGAACAATACTATATCGCAGGCGATGGGACATATTGTAGCTATGGGGATGATAATTTATTCTTAATTGAAAATAATACATATATATATGAATATAATGAAATAAATCTTGTTAAATATGTAATGTTTAGGGTAAGAGGTTTTGATTCTGATATAAAGCTGCATATTACTAATGGTGAAGGTGACTCAAGAATAATTCATGCAAAGAACAGGGAGGTTGAAAACGATTTTGTTACATATTTTTTTGAAGTTAACGATGTTCCTTTGTTAATGAAATGTATATGCCCTAATAACGAAAAATACCTTTTGAATAGTATAAAAATAACTGGAGATAGTATATCAAAATTAAGAGATATCATTATATCAATAGGTAATGCTTTTAATGAAGTTAGAAGCAGTGAAGATGAAGTAATCAAAGAGTTCAACAAAGATATAGCTCATCTTAAAAGTCAAAAAGAAGAATTGGAAGAAGAGGCTAGGTCTTTAATTGAAACCAATAAAAGGCTCCATGAAACCAAGGATGTTGAAGAAAATCAACTAAATCAAACTAGGGAGCATGTAGAGTCAGTTAGAAGCGAGTTATCCAACTTAAATAATGAAGTTAAGAACAACTTAGATTTAAAATCTAAGCAGTCTAAAGAAATAAGAGATAGTGAAAATAGAATTAATTCTTTCATAACGGAAATTTCCGAAAAGGAAATTAAAGTTGAAGAGCTGGAGAATAAAATAAATAAATTTAAAGAAGAAGAATCTAGATTTAGTGAGGATTTCTCATCATATAAAGAAGAAATAAGAAACCAAAATATAATTTACATTTTTCTTCTTGTGGTGTTTTTGATTTTAACAACAGTGGTAAGTGTTGTTATCTACAAGAGTGCTTTATCTACAGTTGATAACTTTCAGTTTAACTTTGATTTGTGGACTCATTTGGTTAGCAGGTTACCTATTATATTTATAAATATTTTCTTATTGGGTGCACTAACATCAGTTATTTATTTCTTAATAAATATAATTACTGAAAATTCCAAAAATATAGCCGCCACTAAACAAGTATCTTATTTGGTTAAAGAGTGTGTGGATTCACAGAAGCAAGGCCTAGATGGACTAGATGAAGATGCGATCCTAAAACAAAGGGTTGAAAGTAAAATGGAACTAATTAAGAGTCTGGTTATTTCTAAGAAAGAGCATATGCCGCAGAAAATCGAAAAAGCAAACATACAAGAGATTGCAATGGAGTTGTGGCAGAAGAGTTCTGAATCTAAAAAGAAGTGATCACCTAATTTGTCTAACTTAATGAATTAGACACTAGCTATAGTTACCAGTGCAATGGTCGAAAAAGCCGAACAGCAATTGTTCGGCTTTCCTTTTAACTCAAAGTATCGTAGTTCTTATCGTTACTTTAAGCTCTTTATCTACCGTATTGGTCTTTTCTGACCGGAAAAGAGCACCAAGTAAAGGCACATCCATTAAGACCGGCACACCGCTTACCGAGTCGCGCTGCTCTTGGGAAATCAAACCACCTAAAGAGATCGTTTGTCTGTCTTTGACCTTGACCACCGTTTGCAGTGTTCGCGTATTGGTGATGATGTCGGATGCGATAGAGGAATCCGTTACCGAGTCGGACTTTTGCATAATCTGTAACACTACATGATCACCAATTACATGCGGTACAACTTCAAGTGACACGCCCACATCCTTGCGTTCAATTTGCTGGACTCGATTACCGCCATCAGTTACCTCAGACGAAGTGAGGAACGGAACGTTCTGACCAACCGTGATGTAACCGCGCTCCCTGTCCATAATGAACATGTTTGGACGCGATAAGAGCTTAGTATTCTGATTCTTTGATACGGCTTTAATAAGCGCATTGAAATCACCGCCCTCATAGAACAGCAAGTTATCAACGGCTTTCTTAATTGCGGTAGGCTGCGAAACAAAGCCAGCCTCGCTCAGTGCCAAGTCCATATTCACTCCAATTTCTTGAGAATCACCGAGCTCAGTTTCGGTAATTACCGCCTCGATAAATACTTGCTTTTGTGGTCTATCAATCCCTTTGATGAGCACATCAATGTGCTTTAATTGGTTCTCAGAGCCAGTCACGATAATGCTGTTTGTAGTCGGCAGTACCTCAACCTTGTAGTTCTTAATCGCTTTGTTGTTCAGTGTCTGATTCTGAGTTGCAGCAAGCATCGAGGAAATCAAATCAACAACCTTGGTATTTCGAACATTCTCAAAGAAGTACAGTTTCACTTGAGAGGGTTCGAACGTTTCCACCTTGTTCGCGTCAGCAATGATGGTAAAAACGCCGTGGTCATGTGTAAGCTCGTAACCGTGCGCACGAAGCACCGAAAGGAAAAAGGCTGGATAGTCCTCATCTTTCAAATCGGGAGCAGTAAAGCTGACCTCACCAGTGACACCGTGACCGAGCACAACTGTGTTTCCAGTGTGAACCGAGAACCACGATGCAAAGTCTCCAATCGGTGTGTTCTTTGCCTCAAAAGGCGCAGAGGTGGCGGCAAAAGCAGGAGAGCCGAGCAGGGTGCACGCGAGCAGAAAGACGGTAATGCTGGATGTGGAAAAGTTGGAACAAGCCGTTGTTTGTTTCTCAACTTTACCACAACGCATAGTAAGTAATGTGCGCGTGAGCAGTGAGCCTCCGGCGTAATAAAATTCTTTTTGTTTTTTTGAAAGAAAAGCTGTGAGTTTTGCGATTATCCATGACATAAAGCGCACCTTATTCCCTAGCACATGACTTTGAATGATTGACCGTTGCCGCTAACCGTAATGGAGCAAGAGCCGTTAGATTGAGCCGTAAAGCCCTTTGCGTATAGTTGCGACGACGACAGACGCACATCGTCCTTAACCAACACAAAAGACGGGGCAACGTTTGGAGGATTCATTGAAGATTCAATTCGATAGCCGTCGAGCAAGTCACTCAATGACTCGCGAGGCACCGCCGTTTGAGCCGTTTCGGGTTCCGTCGATATGTTCGGCGTGCCAACCAAGGTGAACACCGCAAAAGAGACGGCGACACCTGCCGCAAACACGCTGAATCGAGAATATTTTCGGAGATAGATTTTCGTAATGCGCATGATATTTCTCAACGTATACGGGACAGTGTAACGTCCGTGGGTATAGTAGGGCGGCAATACTGAAAAAACGCCGTCCTCATAGTTGTTCCTAAACATCTGCTTAGTGTCGTAAGAACTGTATAAGTCCGTACCCCAGAGCATCCATTTATCGACGGTGAGCGAGTTCGCGTTGTCACCATACTTCACAATGCCAACGTGCAACTTGGGCATTTTCAACTTGAGTTGACCGAGCGTCAGAACGGATACCGCAGTCGAGATGATAGGGACTTGAAGACGGTCTAAGCGGCGACAAAATACGGTGTGTTCAGCCAGCGCGAGACGCGCTTGTTTATCAACAATCGAAATGTCTTGAACGATGAAAATCACATCCCATCCAAGCTTTCGAATATGCAAAAGGTGATCAATTAACTTTTGTCGATTCTTGTCGTTCCATGTGCGCGAGTTAAACCACGTTCCGCACTCATCGAGCACAATCAAACCGTCTTTTTTGGTGTCATAGCTCTTGTTTGCTGAGCCAATCACCATCAAATCTTCTACCTGAGGCTTGTCCGGCAGACGATAAAGGCGAGTATTGCGCTTGTTGCGTCCAAGCATTTCTTTCAAGTTGATATCGAGGTTTGTCGCCACAGGCACACCGCGCATAAACGCCTCACGAATCTTACCGACCGCCGTTAGTGTTTTGCCTGAGCCGAGCTTACCCGTGACAAAGTAGACCGATGCCATTACGCCGCCCTCACAATCGCGTAGAACTTCCACTCCCACACCCAACGTAGCAGACGCGCCGAGTAAATCGCACTCACACAAGGCACGGCGTTATTAGGGATGAACATACCCGCTGCTTGTGACCACATTGGAGGCGCAACATAAGACAGACCCGTTGCAAGGGTGTAAATCGCCAAGGTGAGGGTGACGGTTAAACCGATTAGCAGCGTTAAAATGACCAAGTTAATCGTGACGTTTCGTGCTTTCGCAATGAAGAACCAACCAAATAACGTGGTCGCTATCTGAGAGATAAAGGCAACCAGAGCAGGGAGGCGCAACGCCGTCCCAATGGTACTGACAATTGGTAATAGCTGAATCATTAGTAATATCTCCCTGAACCTGGCTTGTTACTTGGTACAGGCGTGACCTCAGTCAGCAGGATTTCAACAAGCGTCTTAATCGTGTAGATGTAAATTAGAATTGAGATGATCATTTTGAGTTTCTGCGAAAACTCACAAGAGATAGAAGCGCGACCACCGCCAAGCGTAGGCAAGGATAGATTCATGCAGGGCGTAGGCTTAGGTAACACACTCAAAAACGAATCCGATATAGCATTAATATGCCCCTCAGATTCAGCCGTCAGATTCTTCTCAATCAAATCGTTAGCCGCATCGGTAACGGTCTTTTCATAGGAATTCATCGCACCGGACATGGCTTTATCCGCTTGAGTCAGTACATCACCGACATAATCCGAGCCTAAACCATGAGGGTTTTCACAATAGTTGTTTTCCTCGGTAGGCTCACAAGGCTTGAGTTCGTCGAGCTTATCCGATAACTCCGCAAATCCATCGGCGTTAGTGGTTTGCAGATCATCGAGTCCCTTAACCACCTCACCGACAGAATTGGTGTTTCGATTGACCGCCGTCGTGATGTCACCGTTAGCTTGCTGAATCAGCGCCTTAGTGTTTTCGTAAATCTTGTTGTCGTTGATTTGCTGCTTTTGAATCGCTTGGGTGTTAGTCACCATCGACGCATTAAGCGCAATGATTTGGTTTTGAATATCAGCGCTCGATTGATTGAGGTCGACATTTAGCGCGTTGAGTGCTTTGTTCACATCCGAATTAAGCCCTTTGATCGCACTGACAACGCCTTTATCGGTTGATTCATCCGTGTCAGGGTCTTCGACTTCTGGCTCCGTGTCAGTATCGGGTGGGTTAACCGTATTGGTTGAGCCGTCAGGCAATACGCTAGGGTCTTCGATGTCGCCCGTTGGGTCGTCAGGGTCGTGAATTGGATCATCGGGAATAATAGGGGTGTCAGGACCATCTTTACCCCAAAACAGCGTACCACCATCACACTGATTACCAGTGAATTGAAACTTACCGTGACATCGCGTGTTTTGAGTGAACTCACCGGAGTCGACATCGGTACAAAGCGTAGTGTCATTTGGAATACGCTCAAGCTCACAACGGGTTGCGCCAAAATCGCCATAACATGCCCCCGTCACTTGCTCACCATAAACATAAGCCGACCAGTGAAGTGATTGTTTGTCATCAATGGATTGCTTGAACTGACAGGCATCCATACAAGTGCCGTCAGGGTTTTCACCAAACTCACATGCAGGAACGATAGGCTCACAGGTGTAACCGTCACCATCTTCTACTCTTTCATGATCTGCTGGACACTTAGCGGTACGATGAAGAAACGTTGCAGCGTGATATCTCGGGTAACTGGGACTGGTTGTGTTACAAATAATCATCAAAGCGAATTTACTACTCTCTATAGAGCATGATGTCGTATAGAAGTCTTTGTAGTTAACAAACTTATTTTCATAACAAGAAACATACGAGTAAGGGTTAACCCTTTTACCCAAGGACAAGTTACAGTTAGGATAAGCGGCAACATCGCTAGCGCTGTAAGTAGGTTGAGCGGCGCTTACATTAAAAGCACTAAACAAAACACCCAGTAAAATAATCAGTGACGCTATGCTTTGTTTAATGTTCATTTGTAAATATTCCTCGTGAAAAATAACGCCCCCATTCGGAGGCGTTGACCAATGGGTGTATAAAGCAGTCGTTAGAATTACGTTGCTTTGTTTGCACCTTTCTTGAATAGCTTGATGCCGATGAAACCAACCGTTAGTGGAACAGCGATGGTCCAAGTAGAGGCGAGCATATCAGTAACAAACGTGCTTAAATCAGCGAATGCTTGCGCTGCCTGATCTGGCAATGCTGCATGTGCACCAGATGCTGCCATGAGAAGTGCACCACCAAATGTCGCACGTTTTGTTGTTACTACTGCGCCAGACTTAGCCATTGCTGCGCGTACTTTGCTTTGCTTTTCCATAGTCTTATTTCCTATGTGTTGTTTATGAAGAAGTTGAAACCTCAGCCGCTTTCTTGAATCCGAGAATGTGGAAACCAATCGAGAAGCCAAGGATAAATGCTGCCCCAAAACAGCCGAGCATGAACTCTATTGACAGCATTTATCTTTGCCCTCCGACTATCCAACCGAGCGCAACTAACAAGAAGCAAATGCCTAAGAACACCATTAACTGAAAGTTATCGAGTCGAGCCATTAGCTCTGCAAATTGCGTCTCGGTCATGATTTAGCCCTTACTTTTCGTTTAACTGAGGTAGGGCGTAGAGGTGGAAACCGTCGATAGAGACGTGTTTACCTTCATCGTTCCCAAAGCTGAATTTCTTGTGTTCCACATCAAACATCATGCGATTACCCACACAACGCTTGAGCAGTTCGCCAGCCTTACCGTTTTCCCAAAGCTCAGGAGAGACACGCACTTCAATCGTGTCCGTTGGGTTGGTTGTGATGAGACGCAGCTTGCCGTTTTGCTTTTGTTCGCCGTTACGGTCTGTTTTGGTTTCTTGAACGATGTCCGAAACATCTAGAATTAAACCTTCCATTCTCATAGTGTTTTGCCCTTATTTTTACGTTGTTGGTTAGTTGAAAATTGAAATGACAGTTATTGACACAAGTCCAAGGGAAATTAATGCATCATGTCGGGCGGGGCTGCGCCCACCCAACACGACGCATTAATTTCCTGAGGGTCGGTGAGCAACAGCGCTTCCATTTCGTCATAGAGCGCTAGATGTTTTTCGTATTGCTCGTAAAGGTCGTCATACATACGCTCGTACTCTTTTTCACGTTCTAGCGCGTCGAAGTAATCGACCACGTTGGACATGATGCCTTGTTGAGCACGGATGAATTGCTCTTTGTTCTCGGTCTTCCAAGTACGGAAGCGAGTCGCGATAAAAACCTTATGGAACATCAAACCATTCAAACGCGCTTGAGCCATATCGCCGTAACGAGTCGATGAGTATTCACCGCCCGAAGCAATCAGTTTTTCGATAGAAGTTGAAACGGAGTATTCCGCTTTTACTGGCTGGTCTTTGCGCTTAACGAACACGCCGCCCATTGCGTAACAAAACGCTTTCCAGTCGCCCTCATCAGCAGAGCGGCGAACCTTTTCTAATAGAAAGTGTTCGTCTTGAGATAAATCTGTAAACAAAGCATCGTCCTCTTTGAATTCATCACGAAGACGACGAAGCTCACGCCATACCGTGACAGATGGACCACCAATAAATTGAAATTGACGAATTTGATTCACACGCGCCCAAGTTACGACACGTTCCGCCGCATCCGAGCCAGACAAAGACGAACCTTTGTCTGAATCAATGTGTTGACCATCGATGTTTTTACTCAGGTATTTAGCGACATAGCCAACGGCTGAACCTTGCGACCAGTCGATAACTTCCGCTTTGAAACGGGCTTTCTTTGCACCTTTTTCGGCAGGAGAGTCAGCCATAGCAAGACGACGAAACTCAGACGCCACAAATTTGCGTGCGGATTTTTCCATGAAAAGCAACAAGTGGTGATGTGGCGTACCGTCTTGGTGAGGCTCAACAATACGCATTCCGTAAACCTTGATTTTGCTTTTATCAATCGACTTACGAAGATTCGCCCAAACGCCCATTAGATAAGCGTGAGCTGCTTTCGCGTCAGGCTTGCCAGCCTCAAGCCATTTCGGGTTGATGTCACCCTTAGAAACAGAGTGGAAACGAGACGGAGCCGTTACCGTGAAGAATACCGCATCGTGATTCGATTCTTGAGCGATTTCCTCAAAGCCACGCAGACGAACAAACATTTCAGCGCGGCGAATCTCAGCGTTAGAAACCGACTTAGCCGATAACTCACTGAGTGTGAAGTAGTTAGACGGGTCAGCCTCATCGTAAGCAATCGTGTTTTCTAGCGCGATGCGGTTAGACGTATTGCGATCACGTTGACGGTTTAGAGAAAAATCCGAGCAGTAAACTTGCTTACGGCGTTGAACAAGCGCTAAATCACGCGCAACACATTCAACCTCGTAAGCACATTTACGGCGCAGTTGACGAACAAGCCAATGCTCATCAAGCGCACGGTTCACCAATGCGAAAAGTTCACAGTTGTTTTCTGCGTATTGAATTTGCTCAGGTGAGAATGCCAAGCCTAATGAATCAAGAAGCTGACATGCTTTATCAAAACGCGCTTGTGATTCTTCAAGCGGAATTGCACTTAACACGCGAGAAAAGTCGCGTGATTTGCGCTTGGCTAGATTGGTAATTTGCTCATCTGACATCGCGTAGCTGTAGCCGTGCTCAGTCAAACGGTCGTGAGCGTCATTAATTGCGCGTACAGCTTCTAAAGCGTTGCGTGTTTTCAGGATGTCGGTGTAAGCGCGTGTCATGTGTCGAGCGAAGTCGCCGTTACGGTGTAATGATTTCGGCAAATCCAAGCAAGGGTTAGAAGTAGGGCGCTCAATAAAATCTGACAGGTCGTGTGAGTAGATTGGCGCACTCATTGCCGACTTCACAGCCGACGGAATGAAATCCTCAGGCGTTGTGAATCTGTGGTCGACGTACTCAAAACGATGGTCGAATAAGTTGTCAGGAATGTGTTCACATGAAGCCCAAGAATGGACAGGAACAAAATCAATCCATTCTTGTTTGCCAGACGCTAAATCAATAACAAGTTCACGCATTATTGAAGCTCCAAAACAGACGCTCTGTTAATGAGTGCTGTGTCGTCAGGAATGGAGTGCCAAAACTTTAATGACGAACGAAACCAAGCCAAAATCAGGAGGGCGCTGATATTCAGTTCAAACGGTATGGTGTCGTTCTTAGCCTGCTTAGCTTGCAAACACGCCAGGATTTCAGTGACAGCGTCACCAGAAAATAAAACACCGTTAGACAAAGACTTACCAAGGCGATGTACGCCAAGTTTCTTGAGATAGCGACGAATCCATTTGGCTGGGGCTGGTATTGAACGAGAAACCGAGCGAACCGTCAGAACTTCTTGATTGAGTTCAAAGCGTAGAGAGCCAATGAAATGAGCTCGTGATTGGTTAGCGGATTTCTTTACGGACTGATTAACGCGTTTAACTGATTCTTGCTGTTGTTCGTGTTGAAGACGACGTTGTTCAAGACGAGCATGAAAGGCTTTTTGCTCTGCAGCGCGTTTGAGTTCGTTAAAGTAGTGATGGCATTGAATGGCTAACTCAGTGAGTTGGCCATCATCATCATACATAGATTGATTCAAGTGCTTACGGAAGAACACACCAGTAAGTCGAGGACTAAGCGCACATTCATTTTCGATAAGGGATTTGATTTGTTCTGTAAGCATAACAACCACCTTGACTAGTTGTGAGAGCGACCGCCAAAGCCAAGCGCGAAAGCGTCAAGGGCAAACGCCCAGAGCTAGGCGGTCTCAATTGCGATTTATGGCAATCCTAGTTGCGAAGAATGGCAACTGCAAGATGCGATTTATGGCAACTTTGTGGCTACAATGAGAAGAAATGGAGGTTCTTATGTACACAGCTGAACTAATTAACGCCTACAAAAAGGCGAAAAACTACGTACAAGATAAGCAGGTTGCGCACGATTTGAATCTAGACCCGCCGAAGATTAGTAAAATTCGCAAAGGTGTTAGGCAACTTACTGATGAAGAAGCAGTTTTTCTCGCACACGGCGCAGGTATAGACCCTGAGATCGCGTTACTAGGATGTCACGCTGATCGCAATGAAAATCCAGCGATAAAAAGCATGTGGGAAAGCATTGCAAAAAAGTATAACGGACTTGGATTATCAAGCATTTCAATGGTTTGTGCCGGATTGGCTTTAGTGATTGCAAGTCCACAGGAACCACTATTACAGTGCGCATTATATGTGTTATGTTAAATTGCATATCGCCGTACGCTAAATGCTGTCTGAGTATGCTCCTATTCCCCTGCAGATTTTAAATTTAAGGGCCTTACTGTAAGTATTAAACATAATGGTTATTTACCATAAAATACTTAATATAGATCTTAATAATCTATCGATTGTTAAGATCTATATTAACGCCTTTTTACTTATTGAAATGACTGTATAGCTTCAAAGATATCTTGTCTTCTAACTGGCTTGGAAATGAATCCGTCCATACCGGCATCCAGGCATTTATCTCTATCGCTTTCTAGCGCATGTGCAGTTAACGCTATAATTGGGGTCCTGAGACCTTTATCTCGAATAAGTCTTGTTGCGGTAATTCCATCCATCACTGGCATCGAGACATCCATGAGAATCAAATCGATTAAATCCTCATTCTCTTCTAAAAATGTTAATGCCTCTGCTCCATGGCTTGCGATATGAACATTATGGCCAAGCTTATTTAAGATAAGCTTTATTACGAACTGATTCGACTCGGTATCTTCTACGACGAGAAGTTCCATTGCTTTTGTCGGTTGATTGGTTTCGATTCTAACTGGACGATTTTGATTACAACGAGTCAAAACTGGAATCGAAATCGTAAAGGTTGAACCAACATGCTCATCACTTTTAACGGCAATCTTGCCACGCATCATTTCGACTAAATGCTTGGTTATTGCGAGCCCCAGTCCTGTACCACCGAAGCGTCTCGTGATGGAACGGTCTCCTTGATGAAATGCCGTAAACAAGTGCTCTTGCTTTGCTTTAGATATACCAATTCCAGTGTCAGATATTGAGATCACAAGTTCAGCATCTTGCTCAGATACAGAAACTTTTACTTCACCTTCGTCTGTAAACTTTATTGCATTCCCTATTAGATTAAACAGAATTTGAGATAACCGCGTGGAGTCAATCCAAAATTGTTTGTCATTAGTGACAGTACAGTTGAGCTTGAATTTAAGATTTTTCTTCTTAGCGATTTGTTTTTGCTGAGAAATAACAAAAGTGACAGTGTCTCTTAAGTTAATCCATTGTTCATTGAGCTGAAAGCGACCTGACTCGATTTTAGAAAGATCAAGAATGTCACTGATTATCGCGAGAAGTAACTCTGCAGAGCACTCCATTTGGCTCAAAGCATCAATTTGTTCTTCTGACAAGGTTGATTGCTTCAGTATATCTAGCATTCCAAGAACGGAATTTAAAGGGGTTCTTATTTCATGGCTCATCATCGCTAAGAACTCCGACTTAGAGCGGTTCGCAAGCTCTGCTTCTTCTCTTGCTTTAGCGAGCTGAGTTGTTCTTACCTCAACGATACGTTGTAACTTCTCTTTGGTCTCGATATCAATGACCGCCCTTTCAATTAAGGGACGAAACCGCCTCAAGGTTTCCTTATTCTCTATGCTAAAGTGCCCTTTCTGAGCTCCAATAAGTAGGATTACGGTTTGCGTTACTTCTGAACGTATACCAGTTAAAACGACCGAGTTTACATGGCTTTTTATAAAGCTGTTTAAGTTAACAAACTCAGCGAGTTTATCTGGCTCGAACAGCAGAATGCATTCACCATTGAGAGCTCTCTGATAGGTGTTACCGTGTAACCAGGATACATTATCAAATACGCTATTAGTTGATATCAATGTTCTGAAGGGATATCGTTCACCATCACGAGTCAGTACAATAAAATCATCGAAGTTGATGTACTTTTTGAGGACATTGTTTAATCCCGTAAATATCTCATGCCGATTCTTTGCCTCACTCATCGCAGATATCGCGGAAAGAATGGCCTTGTTTTCATCGGCGAGTAGTCGTTCTCTTTGTCTAGCCTGCTTTAGCTCAACTAACGCTTCTTGAAGCGCTTCCTGTTGATATATGTCTAAGTATTTATCTTTCATAAGGTTTATGGAATATAGCCGATGAAATCATCAGGTTTCCATGTCCATTCTCACCACCAATAAATCTACCTTGCTCGCCGAAAGTAAAAGGGCAAATAAAAGGCAAATGTTCTAGTTCTTGGTTAATTTGTTCACAAACGCTATTCATGTCTTGCATTAAGTGCAACATGGGACCTGCGCAAAAGATATTTATCACTCCAATTTTTCGAGACTCTTCTAATTTTTGGTTAAAAGCGGCATTGACGACTTTTGCAGCGCGCGCAACGAGATGCTCACGACTTCCTTTCATTAATGTGAGCTCGTCACCCTCTTCTATTCGTGTAAACAACTCGATTCCACCATCTTGCGTCTCTCGGATCGGATGGGATAACTTGTAATATGGGCGATCATAGAGATGACCTGCGATCCGCCCTAATGGATAAGCACTCGAGTTTGTAAACAGCATATTATCTTTACCTACTTGGTTATCCTGGTGATTTGTCCACCTTCTATAAACATTGAGCGCAGGTTCGTTATCAATTTCAAGTAAGCATCTATCGTTGGTCTTGGTTGCAACACCTTTGATATTAGTTGGTGTATGTCCAGCGCTAAAAGCGATATCAACAGGTTGAGAGGAGTAAAAGAGAGTTAAGCTTAAACCTGAAGTTTGAGAGCCTTGGGCGGTTATCACAGACCATTTCCCAGCGATGTTATTATCAGCGGCCGAACCACCAATAATTGGAATTAGAGTTCCAAATCTTTCATCTATAGACGCAATGATTGATTCCTCTTGCCCTGGTGTGGCATGAAGTAGAATTAAGTTTGGTACCTCTCCTACACGGTTTGCGTTCTCAAGGGCCATATCCAAAGCATTGGTGACGCTGTCACCTGAGTTGTGATTAGAAATACCAGTACCATAAGCATGAGGACCTGTATCATAAACAGCAAGTGCCGCAATTACTGGTCCTGTATGAAAGCCCTGATCTGTCATTACGGCTTGACATGAACTGGCGCCATGAAAAGGCACACCAGGAAAATGCGCAAGAAACGCTTCTCGAATCAACTCGAAATTGTATTCTTCCGTGTAGTAACACATCACGTAAGACAAGTTCTGTTGTGTCAATTCGGACCTGAGCGTTTTTATCGCTGAGTCTTCATCTTTAATATGAGTAAAAACTGATTGGCAATGCATACGATTTTATAATTGGATATCACTCTGCTGTTATACCATTCCAACCAATTTTCTCTAGGTAAGAAGGTGTTAATTTCATTAATAAGTTACGATTATCTCGTGATAGATCGTATTTATAATTGAACTACAACAATGTTTTCACCTTTTTTAAAGGTGATTTTTTTTGATTCAGGCATGATGTCCCATTCTACTGATTTATGCTTTTCGTTGAGATTGATAAAATTACCAGATTGATTTAGATCAATTTTTAGAGTGCTACTTTCTGTCGTTTCGAGCGAAATTCCCATTGAGTCACGATTAATCGTGATTATTTCTCCTTCAATTGTTACATCGCATCGTTCTTTTTGTGAACAGTCAACGCTATTAACACTCTCGTGTGTAAAGGTACGCCAGAAAAATGCGCCTATTAAAACACTGAGCATGATTAAGATTTGTGCAAGTCGCGCCTTTGTTAACTTTTGTGCAGGCATAATTACTAATATCCTTGTTACAAACTTCAAACTTTTTAAATAAAAAATGATTTCCAGAGGTCCAGTAAGGTTACTACCCTGTCATTGAATTGTTAATTCAAGTATAGTGTCACGCTGAAAATGCCACTTTTTATTAAAGTCAGCAATGGAAATAAGGTGATGATAACACTTGAATTCTAGAGTTTACTTGGGTGGTGTTACGACGCAAGTCGTGTTGGAAGTAAAAGTGTAGTTAATTAGAAATTGGAAGCATGCAAATGAGCCAAGTAAAGCAGCTTGAACAAAACTACAACTATACAGTCGTTCGCCAATTTACCCTTGTGACCATTTTATGGGGCATAGTTGGTATGGCTGTTGGTGTTTTGATTGCCGCTCAATTAGTTTGGCCACAGCTAAACTTTGATACGCCGTGGTTGACGTACAGTCGCTTACGTCCACTGCATACTAATGCGGTAATTTTTGCGTTTGGTACCAGTGCTCTGTTCGCAACGTCTTATTATGTTGTACAGCGCACATGTCAAACACGTCTTTTTGGTGGCCCACTCGTTGCCTTCACCTTTTGGGGTTGGCAAGCAATCATCCTGGCAGCAGCCATTACTTTGCCTCTCGGTTTAACATCGGGTAAAGAGTATGCTGAGCTAGAATGGCCTATTGATATCGCAATTGCGCTAGTATGGGTATCATATGCGGTGGTGTTCTTCGGCACACTAGTGAAGCGAAACACGTCACATATTTATGTGGCAAACTGGTTCTTCGGTGCCTTTATTATCACAGTAGCAGTACTTCACATCGTGAACAGCATGGCTATTCCTGTGTCACTTGGTAAATCTTACTCGATTTACTCGGGCGCAGTGGATGCGATGGTTCAGTGGTGGTATGGACACAATGCGGTAGGTTTCCTACTGACCGCTGGTTTCCTAGGTATGATGTACTACTTCGTTCCTAAACAAGCTGAACGTCCTGTTTATTCTTACCGTCTATCTATCGTTCACTTCTGGGCACTTATTTCTCTATATATTTGGGCAGGCCCTCACCACCTTCATTATACAGCGCTACCAGACTGGACTCAGTCTCTAGGTATGGTTATGTCGCTGGTTCTATTTGCTCCTTCTTGGGGTGGTATGATCAACGGTATTATGACGTTATCTGGTGCATGGCATAAGCTTCGTTATGACCCTATCCTACGTTTCCTAATCGTTTCACTGTCGTTCTACGGTATGTCTACCTTTGAAGGCCCGATGATGTCGATTAAGACGGTTAACGCACTTTCTCACTACACAGACTGGACCATTGGTCACGTTCACTCTGGTGCGTTAGGTTGGGTTGCGATGGTTTCTATCGGCTCTGTATATCACTTGGTACCTCGCCTATTTGGCCAAGAGCGTATGTACTCTGTTGGTCTAGTTAATGTGCATTTCTGGCTAGCAACAATCGGTACCGTTCTTTACATCGTTGCGATGTGGATCTCTGGTGTAATGCAAGGTCTTATGTGGCGCGCGGTTAACTCTGACGGTACGCTAACTTACAGCTTTGTTGAGTCTGTAGAAGCGTCTTATCCGTTCTACTTTGTACGTTTCCTAGGCGGATTTATCTTCCTATCTGGTATGTTCCTAATGGCATACAACACGTACAAAACGGTAAGTGCACCTAAAGAAAGCCTAAAAGCTATCCCACATCCGGCATAAGGAGATTTAAGAATGAGTAATAATTCTAATAATCGCCATGAAATCTTAGAACGTAATGTCGGTTTGTTGGCTATTTTTATCGTGTTTGCTATCAGTTGGGGTGCTCTTGTAGAGATCACTCCTCTGATTTTCCAAAAGCAAACGACTGAACCTGTAGAAAATCTGCGCGCTTACACTCCTTTGGAGATGGAAGGCCGTGATATCTACATCCGTGAAGGTTGTAACGTCTGTCACAGCCAGATGGTTCGTCCTTTCCGCTCAGAGACTGAACGTTACGGTCACTACTCTGTTGCTGGTGAGAGTGTTTGGGAACACCCATTCCTTTGGGGCTCTAAGCGTACAGGCCCGGATTTAGCTCGTGTTGGTGGTCGTTATTCTGACGAATGGCACCGTGTTCACCTGTTAGATCCTCGTGAGCTTGTACCTGAGTCAAACATGCCAGGTTTCCCGTGGCTAGCTGAAAACGTTTTAGACGGTAAGCTAACTCAGAAGAAACTTGAGCTATTTCGTGATCAGTTCGGCGTTCCATACACTGATGAAGAGATCGCGAATTCGGCTAAAGAAGTAGAAGGTAAAACAGAGATGGATGCAATCATCGCTTACCTTCAGTCTCTTGGTCATGCAATGAAGTAAGGGGATCATATGGATTTCGGTACAATTCATAGTATTTATACCGTTGTACTCTTCGCTAGTTTTATTGGCATCGTATGGTGGGCATTTAGTAAAAAGCGTAAAGCACGCTTTGAAGAAGATGCCAACTTGGTGTTTGCTGACGAAGAACAAAAGACCCCTAATAACCAAGGAGTGAAGAAGTAATGACTACATTCTGGAGTCTCTGGATTATCGTGATTACTGTCGGTACGCTAGTAGGCTGTGCGATTCTCCTGACTTGGTGCGCTAAAGATAAAATGGGCGTCGAGGAAGGGGAAGACATGGGCCACGAGTACGATGGTATTCGCGAGCTAAACAACCCTCTACCAAAGTGGTGGACTTACCTGTTTGTAAGCACATTTGTGTTCGCAGCAGTTTACCTTGCCCTATTCCCAGGTCTAGGTAGCTTCAAGGGCTTTTTAAACTGGCAGAGTTCGGCTCAAACCGTTCGCTCACTAGAAGAGTCAAAAGAAGCCATCGCTGCAGCACAAGAGAACAAGCAACTAAACCAATATGCAAAAGAACTGGATGATGCCGACGCTTACTTCGGCGAAGCATTCCGTAAACTTGCGCACAATGACAGTGGTCTACGCCCAATTCCTGAAATTGCGCAAGATCCTGAAGCATTAAAAGTTGGTCAGCGTTTGTTTTTGCAAAACTGTTCTCAATGCCATGGCTCTGATGCACGTGGTCAGAAAGGCTTCCCTAACCTGACTGATGATGCATGGCTATATGGTGGCGAGCCAGCAGCGATCGTTACAACCATCATGCACGGCCGTATTGGTCAAATGCCAGCATGGAAAGATGCCCTTGGTGAGCAAGGTGTTCAAGAAGTTGTAAGTTACACACTTAGTCTATCTGGTCGTAAAGTAAATGCTCGTGAAGCCGCGGCAGGTAAAGCACGCTTCGTAGTGTGTGCAGCTTGTCATGGTACCGATGGTAAGGGTAACCCTGCAGTCGGTGCGCCTGACCTTACAGACCAAGACTGGTTATTTGGTGACTCTCGTGCAGCTGTAACAGAAACCGTAATGAACGGACGCTCAGGCGTAATGCCTGCGTGGAAAGACATTTTGGGTGAAGATAAAGTTCAGCTCGTTGCCTCATATGTCTGGAGTTTAAGTAACTCAGAGAGTAAGTAACTGAGATATTACGTAACATAGCAATAACAGCCCCTTTCATAGGGGCTGTCTTTCCTTTAAATTTAACGCCTTACATTTTTTCATTTAGCTGTTGAGAACTTTTTTATGGTAAAGCCTTGGTATAAACAATTTTGGCCGTGGTTCCTAATCATCCTTCCTCTTACTGTCGTAGTTTGGACTGTGATTACTGTGGTCGTTTTCTCGAACAACTCTGTTTCTTTAGTCGCCGAGGATTACTATAAAAAAGGCAAAGGCATTAATATCGACATTAGTAAAATGAATGTCGCTCGTGACCTAGGTCTTAACGCTGAGATTTCCTCTGAAAATAACAATGTTGTGATTGTTTTCGCTAAAGGGAAGCTACCTCATTACCCTGCTCTAACGGCCACTTTCACTCATCGTACTCTTCCTGATCGTGACTTCACAAAGCTTGTAACAGCGGATGCATCTGGTAATTACCGACTAAAAGCTGAGGAATCTATTCAAGGACCATGGTTTGTTGAACTACAACCACACGACAAGCAATGGATGATCCAAGGTAAAGTTGAGTTTCCTGCCTCTTCAACACCGTTAATGAAGTAAGCATATGTGTAAATCCTGTTATCACTGCGGTGAAGATGTACCAGCCAACACGGATTTCAAAGTAGAAATATTGGGTGAAATTCGCGACATGTGTTGTCCGGGCTGCGAAACTGTGGCGCAGACTATTGTCGATAGTGGTCTTGTATCATATTACCAATACCGCACTGCGCCTGCAGAAAAGGCAGACCTAGTACCAGAGCAACTCCAAGCTTTAATTCATTATGACAATGCGGATGTACAATCTGAATTCGTACGAAATCGCGAAAATGTTTCTGAAGTAACCCTTTCTTTGGAAGGCGTTTCATGTGCCGCTTGTGCGTGGTTAATCGAAAAGCAAGTTTCTAATACGGCCGGGTTGGTATCTATCCGTGTTAATACAACCACCAATCGAGCGTTACTAACCTGGGATAAAACTCAGGTACGGTTAAGCGAGCTCCTTTCCGTTATTCATAAACTTGGTTACAAAGCTGCACCTTTTGAAGCAGATAAGCAAGAAGCCTCTTACCATCGAATGATGAAGCAATATCTATATCGGCTAGGTATTGCAGGTTTAGCAACCATGCAGGTCATGATGCTCGCCGTTGCACTGTATCTCGAAGTCTTTGGTGATTTAGAGCCAGAGTTTAAAAGTTACTTTCGTTGGGTAAGTTTGATTTTTGCTACTCCTGTTTTGCTTTATTCCGCTCTTCCATTTTACTTAAACGCATGGCGCAGTATCAAAGGCCGAACCCTTGGTATGGATGTCCCGGTTTCTATTGCGTTGATCTTTGCCTATGTTGCAAGTTTAGTTGCAACAGTAACTGAACAAGGCGAAGTCTTCTTTGAATCTATCTCGATGTTTACCTTCTTTTTGTTAGTAGGTCGATTCTTAGAGATGCGCGCTCGTCGCAAAGCTGCTGCAGCGAGTGGTAACCTTCTTAAGTTGATTCCGGCAATTGCTACAACGCTGGACGGTGATCAGATACCCGTGAAGACGCTAAAAGTTGGCGATCGTATTCGCGTTCTACCTGGTGAACATATCCCCGCTGACGGTAAAGTTATTTCAGGCCGTATTCATATTGATGAATCCATGCTAACGGGTGAGTCAGTGCATGTTGTGAAACGAGAAGGCGATATTGTTTATGCGGGAACGCTAAACGGAGACGAATCATTTGAACTTGAGGTAGTAAGCTCAAAGGCCGATTCAATGATTTCTAACATCGTGCGTTTACAAGATGAAGCTCAACACTCCAAACCTAAAATTGCGGAAATTGCAGACATTGTCGCCCGTTACTTTGTTGGTGTGATTCTTATTATCTCTGCTGGTACTTGGTTTTACTGGCATCAAACAAAACCAGATGATGCGTTTTGGATCATGCTGTCTGTGCTAGTCGCTACGTGTCCATGTGCGCTATCTCTGGCCACACCGACCGCACTCACTTGTGCTACCTCTAGAATGGGTAATTTTGGCATTTTACTTCGTAAAGGCCATGTGTTTGAGACATTATGTAAGATCAACCACTTAGTTGTAGATAAAACAGGCACTCTAACGAAAGGTGATATTGAGATCTGTGATACAAAAGTGTTGAGTGATCTTCCAAAAGAAGATTGTCTCTCTCTAGCCGCAGCATTAGAAGCTCATGCAAACCATCCTATCGCTCGCTCTTTTGCAAGTTACGCCAATGATGACTTTATCGTGTCTGATGTGCAAAACGTGATTGGGTCAGGGATTGAAGGGATATGGAATGGCAAAATCGTTAAGATAGGCAGTGCGGCTTTTGTTCAAGGCAAAGAAAGTGGTGAAAGCCAGGCGGTCTATCTGTCGGTTGATGGCAAGCATGTCGCTAGCTTTTATTACCGCGACCCTATCCGAAAAGAAAGCAAAGCCTTTATTCAACGTTTTGCTGACGCTGGAATTAAGACAACCCTGCTAACTGGTGATTCTCTCTCAAACGCCCAACCAGTGGCGAATGAAATTGGTATCGATCACATCGTCGCGTCAGCAAAGCCAGAAGATAAGCTTGCATACCTTAAGAGCTTGGACGAAAACAGTATCACTATGATGGTTGGTGATGGAATCAATGACGCGCCGACTCTCGCCGGAGCTCACCTTTCTGTCGCAATGGGTGGTGGTACAGATGTCGCTAAAGCTTCTGCTGATATGACGTTACTTGGGGATAATCTCGAAAAACTACTAGAGGCACGTTTGCTTGCACTGCGTACAAGAAAGATTATTCGAGAAAACTTGGCTTGGTCTTTGGGTTACAACCTGTTAATTTTGCCTTTGGCGGTCGCAGGTTTAGTGGCTCCCTACATTGCAGTAGTTGGCATGTCTGCAAGCTCAATTATCGTTGTATCTAACTCTTTGCGCCTGCTCAAAGAGAAATAAGTAGAGAAAGCAAACATGGAAAGTCTTTATATATTGATTCCCATCGCTATCGTTCTCGTTTGTGTTGCTGTCGCCATTTTTCTTTGGGCGGTAAGAAGCGATCAGTTTGAAGATCTTGAACGGCAAGGGCACAACATTCTTCTCGACGAAGAAGACCAATCTAATAGTGATAAAAAGTAGCGACCTTTATGACTCCTGATTTTATCGGTGCGTTGATGATCGGCTTAGTAGGAGCCGGTCATTGTATGGGTATGTGTGGTGGTATCGCGTCTATGCTTACCATGGGCTCTTCTGCTAAAAATAAAACTACCCCTCTTATCCCCCTCTTCTACAACCTCGGACGATTGATCAGTTATACCTTAATAGGTGCATTAGTGGGTGGTGCTATATCAGGTTTATCTGAGCTTAGTGGGTTAACGCACTCTCTTGCTTGGTTAAGGCTGATTGCTGCGTTATTCATGATCCTAGTCGCTCTGTATATTGCTAAATGGTGGCAAGGCTTACTTTTAATAGAAAAGCTAGGGCAGTATCTCTGGCGCTTTATCTCGCCGGCAGGGAAGAGTTTGTTGCCATTAAAGCATCCTCTTCACGCGTTGCCATTTGGCTTTATTTGGGGTTGGTTACCATGTGGTTTAGTTTATTCA
Organism: Vibrio sp. 704; assembly: GCF_033339295.1. Taxonomy (NCBI): domain Bacteria; kingdom Pseudomonadati; phylum Pseudomonadota; class Gammaproteobacteria; order Vibrionales; family Vibrionaceae; genus Vibrio; species Vibrio sp. 704. Next base: position 88,287 of record NZ_JAWOUH010000005.1, read on the forward strand.
GCGCTTACTTGGTCGGCGGTTTCTGGTAGTGCGATGAACGGCGGCCTAATTATGCTTGCGTTTGGGCTCGGAACGCTACCTGCAATGCTTATTATTGGATACGGTGCCAATCATTTTCAGAAATTACAAAAATCATTAATATTTAGAAATATTTCAGCATTAATCCTTATTGGCTATGGTACGTATACCGCTGTAGGAGCCTTAGCGTTACTCGGTTTCATATAACGTTAAACTCTATTGAGGTGACATTTTTGCTACCCTTTAGGATTAAGCGATGCTAAAATATTGATGTATATCAAATAGTGAAAGGTTGTTATGATTTCTGAAAAACCTGCAACAAAGCGTATCCAATCAGGCGGTTGCGCCATTCATTGCCAAGATTGTAGCATTAGTCAACTGTGTATCCCGTTCACTCTAAATGAGGCAGAACTTGACCAGCTTGACCAAATCATCGAACGTAAGAAGCCTATTCAAAAAGGACAAGAGCTTTTTAAGGCCGGTGATGAGCTAAAATCGCTATACGCTATCCGCTCTGGTACCATCAAGAGCTATACGATCACAGAGCAAGGTGATGAGCAAATCACAGCGTTTCACTTAGCTGGAGACTTAGTCGGTTTCGATGCTATCACTGGTGACTCCCACCCTAGCTTTGCTCAAGCACTCGAAACGTCGATGGTATGTGAAATTCCATACGAAATTTTAGACGACCTATCGGGTAAAATGCCTAAGCTTCGCCAGCAAATCATGCGTTTGATGAGTAACGAAATTAAAGGTGATCAGGAAATGATTTTGCTTCTTTCTAAAAAGAACGCAGAAGAGCGACTAGCTGCTTTCCTTTACAACCTATCAACGCGTTTTTCTCAGCGTGGCTTCAGCCCTAGAGAGTTTCGTTTAACTATGACTCGTGGTGATATTGGCAACTACCTTGGTCTTACAGTCGAAACGATCAGTCGTTTGTTAGGTCGTTTCCAGAAATCTGAGATCCTAAGCGTAAAAGGTAAATATATCACTATCTTAGACCACGATGCATTGATGGAACTTGCTGGTGTAACTAAAGAATAATACACCCTAATTATTGATGTAGCTCGAAAATGAGCTACATCATATTTCTCATAAATTCCTTTCGAAAGTCCTCAAAAAGTTCTCCAAACTAAGCTACAGTAAAAATGTACGGTGAGTACTCCAAAATACTGATTTAATTTACATTCAGTATCTGGTTTTGCAATAGAAGTGGGCTTAGTTATGAGTATATACAGTAAGATCCTTGTTGTAGCTGACATCAATAATGATGAGCAGCCCGCACTTGCAAGAGCTGTTCAATTAGCTCAGAAAAGTGTATCTAGAAGCCGAATCACTTTCTTTTTATCCATTTACGATTTCTCGTATGACATGACGTCAATGCTATCAGTGGATGAAAGAGATGCTATGCGTCGAGGTGTCATTCATCAGCGTGAGCAGTGGATGCGTAAAATTGCTCAACCATACCTAAACGATGGCTTCGACTTTGATGTTTGTGTTGTCTGGCACAACCGCCCTTATGAGGCGATTATTGCTGAAGTCTATGCAGGCAATCATGACCTAGTCATCAAAGGCACACGTAAGCATGATGTTTTAGAGTCTGTCATTTTCACACCGACAGATTGGCACTTGTTGCGAAAATGCCCTATTCCAGTGCTTCTTATTAAGAATGCTGCTTGGCCGGAACAAGCAAGTATCCTTGCCTCAGTACATGTGGGCTCAGAAAACCCGACTCATATTGATCTCAACGATACGATGGTCGAGCGATTAAAAGAAATCACCACTCGGCTTGAGGCCAAGCCATATCTTGTTAACGCCTACCCCGTTACACCGGCGAACATTACGATTGAACTTCCTGAATTTGACCCAACGACTTATACCGATGCGGTGCGAGGTCATCATTTAACGGCTATGAAAGCACTACGCCAAAAACATGGTCTTGATGAAGAACAAACGATAGTTGAGCAAGGTTTACCTGAAGATGTCATTCCGGCAGCTGCAGAGCGCTTGAACGCAGCAATGGTTATTTTAGGTACCACAGGGCGAACAGGGCTTTCTGCTGTCTTTATTGGTAATACAGCGGAGCACGTAATTGATAAAATAAATTGCGATGTGTTGGCTCTAAAACCAAAAGGCTACATTAGTCCTCTCGATCCAAATACAGCAACCTAATCTCTCTTTAGTATTGTTATGTATTGAGCGCTTTCAAATAAGCGCTAATAAATCCCCCCAATACAGGGGGATTTTTGTTTGGGAACAGTTAAAGCATTGGGTACAAAAAAGGAGGTCTAATTGACCTCCTTTTTTACGAGTTAGATGTTCGTAACATCGATGAACATTGATTCATCAATATTCGTCGAAGAAACGACAGCCTCATTAAATTCATACTCTTCGCGGTTACCTTCACGATCTAGCGGTAAGTTAACAAAGTCGAACAATTCGCGGTCTGCTAGTTGGCTTGGGCTTACGTTTTGAATTGATTTAAAAATTGCTTCCACACGCCCTGGCGTCTTCTTATCCCATTCAATCAACATTGCTTTTATAGATTGACGCTGAAGGTTCTCTTGAGAGCCACAAAGGTTACACGGAATTATTGGGAAATCCTTGTGCTCAGCGTATTTGATCAAATCTTTTTCACGACAGTAAGTCAATGGACGAATGACCACGTTACGACCATCATCAGAGCGTAGCTTTGGTGGCATCGCTTTAAGGCGAGAGCCGTGGAACATGTTCAAGAACATTGTTTCGACGATGTCATCCATGTGATGACCTAGCGCAAGCTTAGTTGCACCAATCTTCTCTGCAAATGAATACAGCGTACCACGTCGCAGGCGTGAACAAAGACCACAAGTGGTTTTGCCTTCTGGTACCTTCTCTTTTACGACGGAATACGTGTCCTTATCGACAATATAGTAAGGGATATTCAGTGTTTCGAAATACTCTGGCAGAATGTGCTCAGGGAAGCCCGGTTGTTTTTGGTCTAGGTTTACTGCAACCACTTCAAATTTGATTGGCGCAGCTTTTTGAAGATTCAACAGGATATCAAGCATCGCGAATGAATCTTTACCACCGCTAATACATGCCATCACAACATCGCCTTCTTCGATCATGTTGTAATCAGTAATGGCATTTCCAACATGTCTTCTCAGGCGTTTCTGAAGCTTGTTGAATTCTAGGGTTTCTTTTCTTGTATCTATTTGGTTCATTGCGGGCTCTCACATCGCCGATAAATCGACTAGGACTTCCTAACATGGGTTTCTTTGGGGCGTGGATTATACGAGCTTTTTACACAGGATTAAATGCTTGTCTTATTGAGTCTTTAAGAAAAGAGTGTGAAAGATACTTTAGTTACGGTCACAAATGAAAAAAGAGCTGCGATTGCAGCCCTTTCTAAACGTTCAGTGTTCATTTCTTTGCGTTAGGTAGATAAGGTAACACTCGCATCGTCGGTTCTGGTAGTGTCATTGTGCCACCTTGCCCTATTTCACTTAGTGCGACTTGTATCTTGCCATTGACAATTGGCTTTTCGGTTCCGTTTGAGAAAATCACTTTATCATTCAGTTGATTTGCAAACTCCATCGTCACACCTTGAACCTCCGGTGTAAACCAACCCGCAAACATACCGCCTAAATCTTCCAGCATCGTCTGCATTTGAGGTAGAAGAGGCTTAAGTTGGTCGTAAGAAACGTTACCCTGTAATGGTTCTTTGGTCATCACGACAAGTGAGTAATCGCAACGTGTATCTTTTGGGGTATCGACAAAAACCAACGGATTCGCTGACTTTAAGTTTGTATCAACAGGTAAAGGCAACTCTTGTGAAGCAGGGATAACAAACTCTTCATAGTGCTCTTCTTTTTCCATCCAAGCTTTTTCTATCATACAAATTTGTTTAGTTTTTGCGTCCACAAAAAAGACACCAACTTTCACATCGTCATGCCCTTCTTTATTGTTGTTTTTTAGTTGAGTATATAACTTTGAGTACGTGAACATGTACTCTTGAGCTTGGGTTATCGGCGATGCAAGAATTAGCGCCGCACTTCCCAACAGACTTAGGCTTAACTTTTTCATTTTATCCGTTATTTTATTGCGTCCAGTAGGCGTTGTTATGACGAATCATAGCGCGAAGATCGTGTACATAGGCGATGCCACGTTCAGAATAGGCTAGCAACCCATGCGTTAACTCTGACGCGGTTGCGACCGTTAACAAGCCCTTGTTCTTTTCAGCCAGAGATGTTCTGATTTCACGCAGGTCTGCATACGCTGGGTTTCGATTAACGTTCATAAAGTAGCCATGAACAGACTGTTGTACAGAATCGAATTTTTCAACTTCATGAACTTTGTTAGCGCCACGTTGCGCTGGAACAATTCCACAGCCCTTTTTATAACACCATTGGCCGAACAAGTTGTTTGCTTGAGTAGCAAAACGAGAAGTGCCCCACGCAGATTCATTTGCCGCTTGAGTTAGAACCAAGGCTTCAGGTAAGACGTTCACTCGCACAAGCATCTCATCTAGCCACGTTTGATCAATCTTATCGTTACTCAAGGGCAACGAATACAGAGATGATAACCGCTGAGCATACTCTTGTTGTTCTTGCGTCACTTGTCCCACCTTTAAAGAGGTAAGAAAGGCCCGCTCATGACGAATTCGTTGATTCTCAAGAGCAATTTTAGGCCTTAAAAAATCAAAAAAAGCAGCTTTTTTCTCTTTCGTATCTTTTATTGAATTGAAGTCTGGGATATCACCGATGTATGGCAAGTGTGATAAATCGACATGCTTAATCTTGCCAGAGAGTACGTCAGGATTTTCCACATATTTAAACTGTTTCTCGTAGTGTAAATATGGGCCTATAGAAATGAAAGTGGCGGCTATACAGGTTGCCGCCACTCGTAAACTTATTGATTTCAAAGAATTAGGCATCAAACACCTGTGAGTTACCATCGTGATCATTATCGTTTTTCTGTGTTGTAACGATCTTAAGCTTAATTCCAAACATTTCGCGGTAGAGTATGCCTTTCAAATGGAAGAAGAATGGCAGCACAAAAATCAAGCCAATACCGTAGAACATTGCTGCAATAATAAACATTAACATCACGCCTAAGTAAAGCCCCGCGACCACAAAAATCTTCTTGTTGATTGCGCGAAGTGATAACAGCAACGCTTGCATTGGTGGCACCCTTTTCTCACAAATCAACAAAATAGAGTGACTAAATGCCAAGGAAAGATACAGCGACAGTAAAGGAAAAATCATACCAACCACACCTTGTAGCATTAAGCTCATGAGCGTTGCTAGAATAACAGGAATGGTGAACTGCAACCCCTTTCCAACATGGCGCAACTTAGTCTTCAGGCCAGCGACATGGCTCATAGCCATCAAGCTGATCCCCGCATAAATTGGTGCGCTAATCACCTCATAACTGAAATTCGCGACATAAATAGAAGACACAATATCGTTTGTGAACGACTCTGGGTTCTCAAATGCATCAAGAATAACGCTCAAATCGCCCAACTGCAGTTTTAATGCAATATAGAAAATACCTAACTGGACAAAAAGCAATACAATAATGGCAGGAGAAAATGATAAAAAGTGCTGGATGGTTGCTCGCCAAGCTTCGTTAAAAACCGCGCCAGCTTTAAGCTCGTAGTTGCCAGACAAAGCTCGCTCTACACTCCCCCCAAGATTGAAATCTTTCTCAAAATCGTCGTTCATAGTTTATCCAAGACTAACTTGTAAAATTTTGACTGGAATTCCAGTCAATTAATGTAATCGTCATTATAAAGAAATCTTTCCACATCTAACATCACAACTCACCTACAATCCTTGCAATCTCAACTGTATGGTTGATAATTAACCACTTTCAAGGTCATGAAATTGAAACAATTGTTGAACAAAGTTTAGTGCTATCAAACTGTGTCTAGATGCCAATTAATCTCATAAAAACAGTATGGTAAGGAATGATGGCTTTTTCCTGCAAAATTATTTCTGTTTCAAGATAAGAAAATGCTTTAATTTCACACTTTTGGTGATTATGATGCGCGCCTCAAAAGTGAATGGTTAGTGTCACATCAGCTGGGATAATCCCGGCTTGAACGTGGGGGAAATACAGACGTTGAACGCAAAACCGCAAGCAGGAAAGCCAGTTATTCGTTTATCTGGTATTAGTAAAAGTTTCGATGGTAAGGAAATCATCGGTAATTTAAATCTGGATGTTAATCATGGTGAATTTCTGACGATTCTCGGGCCTTCTGGTTGTGGTAAGACAACAGTTTTACGCATGATTGCAGGTTTTGAAACGGCAGATAACGGTCAAATTATTTTGGATGACCAGGATGTAACACAGGTTCCTGCAGAGCAAAGGCACGTCAACACGGTATTTCAAAGTTACGCATTGTTTCCACACATGACCGTATATGAGAATGTCGCTTTTGGTCTTCGTATGCAGAAAACGCCTACTGCGGACATTGAACCACGAGTAATGGAAGCGCTACGCATGGTGCGCCTAGAAAAAATGGCACAGCGTAAGCCTCATCAGCTTTCTGGTGGTCAGCAACAACGTATCGCCATTGCGCGTGCGGTTGTTAACAAACCAAAAGTACTGCTGCTAGATGAATCTCTATCTGCACTTGATTACAAACTGCGTAAGCAAATGCAAATCGAGCTTAAACAGCTTCAGCGTCAACTTGGTATTACCTTTATCTTCGTTACGCACGATCAGGAAGAAGCCCTATCGATGTCTGACCGCATTATTGTTATGCGCGACGGTGTTATCGAACAAGATGGCTCTCCACGTGAGATTTACGAAGAGCCGAAGAACCTATTTGTTGCTCGCTTTATCGGTGAGATCAACGTATTCAACGCAACAATGCTAGAGCGTATCGACGAGAAACGTATCCGTGCAGAAATCGAAGGTGTCGAGTCTGTTGTTTACTACGATCAGGAAGCGCAAGCAGGTGAAAAACTGCAAGTACTACTTCGCCCAGAAGACTTACGTATCGAAGAGATCAAAGAGTCTGAAGAAAAAGGCATCGTAGGTCACGTAACAGAGCGTACCTATAAAGGTATGACGCTTGATTCAGTTATCCAATTGGATTCAGGCATGCGTGTAATGGTTAGCGAATTCTTTAACGAAGATGATCCTGATGTGGACCACTCACTTGGCCAGAAAGTCGCTATCACTTGGGTTGAGAGCTGGGAGGTAGTCCTCAATGATAAGCAAGAAGATTAATCTTCAAAACGCGATCATTACCTTAATCGTCGGTTGGTTAACACTTTTCGTGTTGGTACCAAATGTGATGATTATCGGTACGAGTTTCTTAACGCGTGATGAAGCAAACTTAATCGAAATGACATTTACTTTCGACAACTACTTACGTCTACTCGATCCCTTGTATGCGAAAGTGCTGATGCACTCGTTCTACATGGCGATTGTGGCGACGTTGTTGTGTTTAGTAATTGGTTACCCATTTGCTTACATCATAGCGAAAATGCCAGAGAAATGGCGCCCATTCATGTTGTTTTTAGTTATCGTACCTTTTTGGACAAACTCTCTTATCCGTACTTACGGCCTGAAGATTGTTCTGGGTACACAAGGTATTTTGAACAAATCATTAATGGCGATGGAAATCATCGATAAGCCATTACGTATTATGTACACCGAAACAGCAGTAATGATTGGTCTTGTGTACATCCTGCTTCCATTTATGATTCTGCCGCTTTACTCGGCAATCGAGAAGTTGGACAACACTTATATCGAGGCGGCGAAAGATCTTGGTGCGAACAAGTTCCAAACCATTACGAAAGTGATTCTACCTCTTACAATGCCTGGCATTATCGGTGGTTGTTTGTTGGTTCTGCTACCAGCACTAGGTATGTTCTACATCTCTGACCTTCTTGGTGGTGCGAAGAACCTACTGATTGGTAACGTTATTAAGAGCCAAGTATTGAACGCTCGTGACTGGCCATTTGGTGCTGCGACCAGTATCGCCCTCACCTTCGCAATGGCTGTGATGCTTTACGCTTACTACAGAGCAGGCAAACTATTGAATAAGAAAGTGGAGCTAGACTAATGGGACGCACAGTTAGATTTAGCTTTATGGCGCTGGTGTATGCATTTTTGTATCTGCCAATCATCGTCTTAATTGTTAACTCATTTAATGCCAACAAATTTGGTATGAAATGGGGTGGTTTCACCACGAAATGGTACGAAACCTTAGTAAACAACGATAGCCTAATGCAAGCTGCATGGCATTCATTGAACGTAGCGGTATTCTCAGCGACAGCAGCAACCATCATTGGTAGCTTAACGGCCGTTGCCCTATTCCGTTACTCGTTCAAAGGTAAGGGTGCGGTAAACGGCATGCTGTTTGTCGTGATGATGTCTCCAGATATTGTAATGGCGATTTCATTACTTGCTCTGTTCCTGGTATTGGGCGCACAGCTTGGCTTCTTTACACTATTGATTGCTCACATCACCTTTTGTCTACCATTCGTTGTGGTAACTGTATACAGCCGCTTAAATGGCTTTGATGTGAAAATGTTGGAAGCAGCAAAAGACCTTGGTGCAAGCGAGTGGGTTATCTTGAAACAGATCATCCTTCCTCTCGCTAAACCAGCGGTTGCCGCAGGTTGGTTATTGAGCTTTACCCTGTCTTTGGACGATGTGATCATCAGTTCGTTTGTAACGGGTCCAACATACGAAATCTTGCCATTGAAGATTTACTCCATGGTTAAGGTGGGCATTTCACCGGAAGTGAACGCCCTAGCAACGGTGATGTTGATTGTTTCTTTGGTCTTGGTAGTAATTTCTCAGTTGCTAGCAAGAGAAAAAGTGAAGTAGAATCCGCACCCGTTAACATCACGAAACAGAATGGTTACATGCCATTCTGTTTTTCTATCTATCGTCCAAAATTGGACAACGTTTGGTTTGGAGCTAACGTCAATGAAAAAATGGGCTACTCTATTAGCTGGTAGTGCATGTGCGCTTTCTCTGTTCTCTGGTACAGCGGCAGCGGATGATAAAGAATTAGTATTTATGAACTGGGGTCCTTACATTAACAGTAATATCCTAGAGCAATTTACTAAAGAAACTGGCATCAAAGTAATCTACTCGACTTACGAGTCGAACGAAACTTTGTATGCAAAGCTAAAAACTCATAACCAAGGTTATGACCTAGTAGTACCTTCAACGTACTTCGTAGCGAAGATGCGTGACGAAGGCATGCTACAAAAGATCGATAAGACTAAGCTGAAAAACTTCGGCAACCTAGATAAAAACTACCTAGACAAGCCTTACGATCCAAATAACGACTACTCTATTCCACACGTTGTTGCGATTACAGGTCTAGCGGTTAACGCGGACATGTACGATCCAAACGACTTCCAAAGCTGGGCTGACCTATGGAAGCCAGAGCTTGAAGGTCAAGTAATGCTGATGGACGACACTCGTGAAGTGTTCCACATTGCACTACGCAAGCTGGGTTACTCAGGTAACTCTACGGATCCAAAACAAATCGACGAAGCGTACGCAGAGCTACAAAAGCTAATGCCTAACGTTCTAGTATTCAACTCTGACAACCCAGGAGCACCATACATGTCTGGCGAAGTTGGTGTTGGTATGCTTTGGAACGGTAGCGCCGCAGCGGCACAAAGTGAAGGCCTAAACCTTAAACTCGTTTTTCCTAAAGAAGGCGGTATCGGCTGGGTTGATAACTTCGCTATCTCCTCTGGTGCGAAGAACGTAGAAGCCGCTCACAAGATGATCGACTTCCTACTGCGCCCAGAAATCGCAGAGCAAATCTCTCGTGATACTGGCTACCTAACGGCGGTGGAAGAATCGAATGCTAAGTTTAAAGACGTTGCCCCGCTGTTCCCTTCTCAAGAAGACCTTGACCGCGTTGAATGGCAAGATGCGGTTGGTGATCTAACCGTTAAATACGAAGATTACTTCCTAAAGCTGAAAGCGGGACAATAATCTAGCTTGTGTAACAAGTCATCAACCATAGGAAAATAGGCAGCAATACGCTGCCTATTTTTGTCTTAGGCTGATATAATCGCGCGTTGCTAGGTTTATTTGTCTTGGTATCATAGATTTATCGTCTCATAACAAGGAGACAACGATATTCAAGCTAAATGAACATATTTGTGCTTACTGCGATTTGGCTCAACTTGATAACTCCAGCTAGTATTGACTTGTCCAATCGCGAAACAAAACGGAAAACAAATGAAAAGTAAATTCTACGCAAGCGCTCTATGTGCAGCGACGCTCATCGCTACCCCTGCAATGGCTGCTGATCAAGAACTGTATTTCTACAACTGGTCGGAATACATTCCAAACGAAGTTCTTGAAGACTTTACAAAAGAAACCGGAATCAAAGTTATTTACTCTACATACGAATCTAACGAGAGTATGTACGCAAAACTAAAAACTCAAGGTTCTGGTTACGACTTGGTAGTACCGTCTACCTATTTCGTCTCTAAAATGCGTAAAGAAGGCATGCTACAACAGATCGACAAAGAGAAATTATCTCATTTTGCCGATCTTGATACTAACTTCCTAAACAAACCGTTCGATCCGAACAACAACTACTCTATCCCATACATTTGGGGTGCGACCGGTATTGGTATCAATGCTGACATGCTAGACAAGTCATCGGTTTCTAAATGGGATGATTTTTGGGATAGTAAGTGGGAAGGTCAACTAATGCTGATGGATGATTCTCGCGAAGTATTCCACATTGCATTGACTAAGCTTGGTTACTCACCAAACACGACTAACCCAGAAGAAATCAAAGCCGCTTACGAAGAACTGAAAAAGCTAATGCCAAACGTATTAGTATTTAACTCAGACTTTCCTGCAAACCCTTACCTTGCGGGTGAAGTTTCACTAGGCATGCTTTGGAACGGTTCTGCATACATGGCTCGTCAAGAAGGTGCGAACATCGACATCATCTGGCCAGAAAAAGGCACTATCTTCTGGATGGACAGCCTAGCAATTCCAGCTGGTGCGAAGAACGTTGACGCAGCTCATAAGATGATCGATTTCCTACTACGTCCTGAGAACGCAGCTAAGATTGCACTTGAGATTGGTTATCCTACGCCAGTTAAAACGGCACACGATCTGCTACCGAAAGAATTTGCTAATGATCCAAGCATCTTCCCACCACAAGAAGTGATGGACAGCGGTACTTGGCAAGATGAAGTTGGCGAAGCGAGCGTAATGTACGATGAGTACTTCCAAAAGCTAAAAGTGAACAACTAATTCGTTAGTTTTAAAGATATGAAAAAGCGGCTCATGAGCCGCTTTTTTGTTCTTAATGACAAGACAAAAACTCTTCCTGTTGAAGTTATTACGCTCTTTCTTTTCCTTCTAGAGCCAGTATCTCGTCAACTAATTTTGGAACCTCAACGCTTGCTTTTCCGTAGCGTTTTTCCTCAAATTCACTTTCTACCGCACTAGGTTCTAGGTTAATTTCAATGGTATGTGCGCCGTGCATTTTTGCATCATGAACAAAACCTGCTGCGGGATACACAACGCCAGAAGTCCCAATAGAAATAAACAAATCTGCTTCTTCTAATGACGCGTAGATATCACCCATTCGTAGTGGCATTTCACCAAACCAAACAATATGTGGTCGCATTTGTGAAGGGATCTGACAACAGTGACAAAGCTCGCCGGTCTTAATGTCCTCATTGTGCTCTACTACTTGGTTAGATTCACTACAGCGGGCCTTGAGCAACTCACCATGCATGTGAATCACATTCTGACTGCCGCCTCTTTCGTGAAGGTTGTCTATATTTTGAGTGATGACCGTCACTTTACCTTCTAACTCAGCCTCTAAACGACCTAATGCTTCATGCGCTGCATTAGGCTTTATCGCATTATCTTGAAGTTTCTTGCGGCGTTGGTTGTAAAAATCTTGAACAAGGTCCGGATCGCGAGCAAACCCTTCAGGTGTTGCTACATCTTCAATACGGTGATTCTCCCAAAGGCCATCTTGCGCACGAAATGTTTGAATACCAGATTCGGCCGAGATACCTGCACCAGTAAGTACTACAATATTTCTATAAGGGAAATTCATAACTCATCCTTGCTGTTTTTTCATTAGCTTAACACTGAAAGAATAGCAACAGTAGTAATATGGATTAGACCATGGTCGTAATGGTCACTATTAGAATTACAATTTAAGAGGAACAGCAATGAGACAAGTATCTCTAACGTTTACATTGCTTCTGACTTTGGCAGGCTGTCAACTTACCAATGTTGAAGGCGAAGTCGATGATGTAAAGGTAAGAGTCAGCACCAATGATGATGACCATCGAGGTAATGGTAATTTCTGTCCTCCGGGCCAAGCCAAGAAAGACAATTGCTAAAAGAGCGGCTTTATGCCGCTCCCATATTGGCCTCAATCCTCGTTGGTCGAAGATATTTTATGAATGGCTAGGTCAGCGCCATTGAATTCGTCTTCTTCTGAAAGCCTCAGTCCCATACTGGTATTAATCGCACCGTAGACTACAAGTGCACCAAGCGCTGCGATGGAAAGGCCCAAAAGCGTTCCTAGAAGCTGAACGATAATGCTCACGCCACCTAGCCCACCCAATGCGCTTTGACCAAAAATCCCAGCGGCAATACCACCCCAAGCGCCACATACACCGTGTAAAGGCCAGACACCTAGCACATCATCAATCTTGGTTTTGTTTTGTAGGTGGGTAAAAAGATAAACAAATAGCACGCCAGCAATCGCACCTGTCACTAAAGCACCGATAGGATGCATTAAGTCTGAGCCCGCACATACAGCAACCAAGCCAGCTAGTGGGCCGTTATGAATAAAGCCAGGGTCATTCTTACCAGCCAACAGTGACGCGACAATGCCCCCGACCATTGCCATCAATGAGTTCATAGCCACCAAGCCACTTATGCCTGACACAGTTTGAGCTGACATGACGTTGAAGCCAAACCACCCCACACATAAGACCCAAGCTCCCAAAGCCAAAAACGGAATATTCGAAGGTGCAAAGTTGGTGTGCTTTCCTGCTCGAACTCTGCCTTTTCTCATGCCCAAAAACACGACGGCAACAAGCGCTATCCAGCCGCCAACACCATGCACAACGACTGAACCTGCAAAATCGTGGAAGCCATAACCAAAGGTATTTTCAAACCAAGCTTGAACACCAAAGTTTCCGTTCCAGATCATTCCCTCAAATAGTGGGTATACAATACCGACAGTGAAAAATGTTGCGATTAAAATCGGATAAAAACGAGCTCGTTCTGCGATACCACCTGAAACAATAGCGGGAATCGCTGCAGCGAAGGTCAGCAAGAAAAAGAACTTCACTAACTCGTAACCATTGCCTTGAGATAATGTCTCAGCATCAGCGAAGAAGGTGCCGCCATAAGCGACCCAGTATCCAATGAAAAAATACGCGATGGCGGATATACCGAAATCGGCCAAGATTTTAACTAAAGCATTAACTTGGTTCTTTTGGCGCACGGTTCCTACTTCAAGAAAAGCAAAACCAGCATGCATCAAAAAAACCATGATTGCGCCAAGTAGTAAGAAAAGTGTGTCGGAACTTTGCGTGAGAGTTTGTACAGCGCCGTGTACCTGATTGGCAGTTACACTCATTATGATTGTCTCCGTTGATCTGTAGCGCACTTATCCTGTGCATCAAAGTTAGGCTCATCACCAATTTGGTGAACTTAATTTATAGAGCGTCTAACAGAGCAATTCTCATTCCATAATTTATATTTCTAACACTTACGCTTTAATTTATTGTTTTGTATGAACTTTAATAAAATTACGTATTCTTGAAATGGTGTTTAACATGCTAATAAATGCACCAATATGGTTTTAGTGCACCAACACAATGCGCACTATATGGTTCAACAAACAGCAAACTCTCTACCATAAACGTAAAAGCCACCCCATGAGAGGTGGCTCATATACGGAATTGCTAACTAAAGGGGTTTATCGAGTGATCTTCCCTGCTTTTACATCTTCTAACCAACGTCCTTCGACAAGATATAGCGGAAGCTAACTAAGCAGCAAGGTTTAAAATCTCTCTATAGGATATAGTACGTTATATTTAGGACTAGTACTTGCAATTCTGCAGCTCCCATACAACATCGCTTTAAAACTCTTCTATATCTGCCTCGTCGATCCTACCTTTTTTGAGTGTCTTTAAAGCTTTTTCTGAAACTACAAGTCTATAGTCTTCAGCTATCCAAAAATCATCCTTTTCCACACTACCTACTACCTTCAACCAATAGAATTTAGGCAATTGTATTCCTGGATATAGTTCGCCAAATTGCTCAGATGTTGATATCTCCACATCACTCAGTTTGTAACCTGTTAAATTTGCTGATCCAATTTCTTTTGCTAATGACTCGGTAACAATGTAGCACGGAAACGTCGCCAGTAAATCATCTCCCAACCAACCATCAAATTGATAGTGTAACTTAAACACTTTAGGTGGATGAGTTGATGTATCAAGTAAAGAATGCCTTCCCAATCCACCACTAACCTCAGGTTCAATATAAAAATACATGTGCTCCTCCGGACTAATTATCTAATAGGTGGGTTGAATTGTGCACCAAACATATCATCAATTTCTGTCGCCTTATCAAGTAACTGTTGCTTATTCGGGTTAGGGTTCTGCCGATAAAACTTGTCCCACTCTTTCCTGATCTTACTCAAATGAAGTTTAGAGTTTACTTCTTTTGGTATCCCACGCAAATTTTCAAGAGAGTGCATTTCGGATTCCTTTATTATCCCTGGGTATCGCTCACGAACTTGTTGCTCGACTGCATGATGAACAACCACTTTTCCTTCCGTTAAAGGGTTGGCTTCAAAGAACGTTTTTCTATAATTTATAGTTGTAGACTCACCAAATTTAGCTGATTCGTATTGGCCAAAAACATAAGTCACTCTAGATTCTTTGCGCGGGTGTAAAAGAACAAACTCCTCAATCCCAACAACATACTGCACTTCGTGTCTGCTGCCATCTGAGTGATTAATATGACGATAAAAAGTAATCTCGTTCTTCTCGCAATCAATATGGTCTAAATCGTATTCATATCGAATAAGATTTTTACCTTTGGGTTTTCGGATTTTGACTTGCGAGCGAACGCCATCTTCTCCGACGGATGATTCTTTTGCTGCCTCTAAAATCTGATCGCAAACCTCTTGGGGGACATCGCTTTGCGCCTGATACTCTGCCAACATTTGACCCAAGCGTTTTAGCCCTTCTTCACAAAGGAAACCTGTTGGATCAATCCACTGGATAGGGTTGACTGCATATTGGTAATGATTAATACCACCAGCAATAGATATCGGATCTTGTTGGATAAAACGTCCTAGTTTAGGATCGTAATACCGAGCGAGGTTGTAATGTAAGTTGGTTTCTTGATCGAAGTACTGCCCTTGAAAACGCAGTGGATTTGCTACATTTTCAATATGTACATGAGCAAAGCCGTTAGCATCGTAGCTGGCACTCCATACAACATTCCCCTCGCAATCGATCAGTCGCTCTGGTTTACCAACTTGATCGCACTGGTACCAATAAATAACGTCATTTTCTAGCAGTGCCACTGGCGTGTAGGTTTCTGGTTGATATAGGTACCAACGGAAAGCACCTGAAGAGCGTTCACCAATTAAACGTTCACCTTCCCACAGGAACTCCGTAACGCCTTGTTGTGTAATTTTCTTCGTTCTGCGCCCTAATGCATCATATTCATATTGACTGATGCCATCGTCGGTGTGAACTTCAATGAGCTGATTTAACGCATCAAATACGCGAGTCTGAACGTGTCCTTGCCCCTCACGTTTTGTCTGATTTCCTTGCGCGTCATATTTGAACCTGACACCATCGTGTACTTCAATACGATCAGCGAATACCTCTGAAGTTGGCAAAGTAGGATTGCCAAAACTATCGTATTCAAATTTAGTCACATCTCCGGAAGCATTGACTCGTTTAAGTTGCCCTAAGGCATCGTACTGATAGTGTGTTGCTCCTGCCGTATTATCAATGATTGATGAAATACGGTTTTGCGCATTGTAAACGTACTTTTTCTCTCTATCTGGCCAATGCTGTTCAACCAAACGACCAACACCATCATAAATGATGCGCTCATTAAAATATGCCGTTTCAATTTGGGAAACTCGTCCCATTTCATCGTAATGAAATTTGATTTGAGGTAAATCTAGGTTTCCAAACCGAATCGCTGAAAAACGCCCATATCGATCATAAGAGAAGTTCAGCTCCGTATTATCTGGCAGTACCTGAGATACGCGTTGGCCAACTCTGTTAAACTCCTGCGTTATCTCAAACTGGCCTTGAATGCGCTTTGTTAAATGCCCGAATGAAGAGTATTGGTATTGCAATGTGTGATGGCGATTGGATGCGAAAGTAAGTCGCCCACCAAGCGTATAATTGAAGTGGTTCTCTACAATACTGCTACCATTTCCTGCTTTGACGTGCTTGAGATAACCCACAGCGTCATAGCGATACAGCACCGTCCTATCGGCGACTTGCTTACGATGGATTCGCCCCATATGATCATAATCAAATTGGCTTTGTAGATTATCAAACCCGACAGTTCCTGACAGCTGGCCTTCATCGTCATACAGGAATTCGAACTCTAAGCCGTCACTCCGAACTAATTTAGTCAGGTTACGTTGTTGATCGTATTCGTAAGAAATATGGCTGCCATCGGGAAAGATGACTGCTTCTTGTTGCGCGAGTGCTCCCCATTGATACGAGGTAATGCCTGCTGGCGTTCGAATCTGAGCAACACGGCTGTGCTCATCGTAAGAATATTCTTCGCTATAACCGACTTTGTCTTCGTCGTTAAAATAACGAACTGATGTACGCCTGCCAAATTGATCATAAGCGAGTTGAGCAATACACCCATCGGGATAAGCAACGCCATTCACTAAATCTTCTTCATTGTAGCTATAACGAAGTAATGTACCGTCTATTTCATTCGCGATAAGTCTTTGTTGTTCATCCCACCACCACTGACTTTTCTTACCATCTTCAGACTCTTTTTTGACGACTTGACCGTGTTTATCGTAATCATATTCCGTGACACAGCCGAACTGATCGGTATCCCAAACTCTTTGACCGAGGCTATTGTAGTAAGCCTTCTCGATATCCCCGTCAGGTGAAACCGTTTTAACTAACTTACCTAAGCCGTCATAACCATATTGAATTTCTTTGCCAGAGGAATGAAACTTAGAAACTAATTGACCATGCTGATTATATTGATAATTGACCGTTGACTGATCAGGATAGATAGCTTGCGCTTTTCGCCCTAATTCATCATATTGCCATCGCCAAGTTCTACCTGTGGGGCTTATTTTCTCGAGTAAGTTACCCTGCTCGTCATGCAAGAAAGACCATTGATGATCTAACGAGTCAGAATAAGAAGAGTGATTTCCTTGATAATGGAAGCGATAGTCATAAATTCCTGCGTCCCCAACGTTTCTGATGCATTTCGCTTTTGCACCTTCGCCATCCCATTCAAAATAATGAGTAAAGCCAGTTGGTCGTACACGTTTAACAATTAAATGCCCGCGGTATTGATACTGTTCCTTTAAGCCTAAATGATTAGTTGCACTGACCAAATCATCGTGCTCATCATAGGTATAAGTTGTCAGAACTTTTTGGGACTTTGCATTTAGCAGTTCTACAAGGCGTCCTTGCTTATCATATTGACATTCAAGAACCGGACGCTTGTTGTATGCAATCTCGATCAATCGATGGTTTCGAGAATACTGCAGTTGAAACGTTGAAAACGTGCCATTTCTGACTTGTTTAACAACCCAACGATCATCTTTCTGTTCAAATCGATATTGATGCCCACTAGCGAGCGTCACGATCCGAGTTGCTGAATTTAGGAAATAACAGCTCGCACCAGCGTATATCTGGTAACTTGTTGCTCCAATATCTACTGGCTCAAATTCTGTGATATCGGCCTTATCGTCAACAAACTCCCAAGCGATAACATTGTCTTTCTCGTCCGTCTTTTCGCGTAATTCAAACTGAAATGCATGTCGCCAACCAAAGCCCATTCCATGATTTACATCCGACTGCGAAGAGCGGTAAGTACGCTGCCAAGTAGTACCTTGTTGTAGCTCGATATCATAGAGTTCGAGAATTTCTTCACCCGTCACAAGTGATACAGGATCACCGGCTTTCTCATGTTTTTCGCTGCTTTGTTGCTGAGGCTTGGCGGATGCGGCACTTCTGCCACTCTTTTTATTCGACTTCCCCTTTCCCTTCGATGGTTTTGCATTGACGGTATTTTGAGTCGGTGGAGGCGTAACCGCCGACGAGAGTGCGTAGTTTTCGCCGGTAGGTACAATTCGAGCGACATGCAAGTCACCGTTCACCAAAGCATTGGCAAACGTTGAATTATAGTGTTGGGAAGTAAGCTCACCGTCAGGTATGTTTGGCTTGAATTGACCAATCGCATAGAACAAATCCTCGACATAGCGAAGGTCAAGCTCACCAAAGCTCTCAAGAAACTCTATTGCCTCTTGTTTGGTCACGAATGTTTTAGGTTCGCCGCTAGTAAGTAACTGACCAGAGAAGTGATAACTTTCGCCAAAGCGATTCGTGATAGGAATGACGAATTGAGGGATCATAGCCGTAACGTGTTTGTCCTTTTCTTACCTTGCCGCATCATTTAATGCTCGTTTCGCTCTTTTTATTTGTGAGAGCAAGATGCCTTAATCAAACATCCTCCGATAGAGATTCCTCTGTATGCGTAGACTGAATGTATTGATGGCAATTTTCACGTATGCAACTCTTTGAATTTCTGAGCGCAGCGTACTTTAACGGGACGATGAATCCTGAGTAAATGAACAATAGCGTGAGTGAGACTAATGTCTCATCGTGACGCGATTTTTTTACATGTTTCTTACTTAACTATGATTTTCTGCCCAGTTACGTAAATTCACTCAATAAGTTGCATCAAGTATCACCACTGCGACTCAACGCTTCATATTTGAGACAAAACAGCAACAAAAAAACCGCCTATTACGGCGGTTTTGCTTAAAGAATACTGATTAAAGGTTTGGACCTGTCGATGGTCTGTGTGGTTGGTTATTGAGCAGTTGCTGCATCCCTTGAAACATTCGCATAAACCACACCAAGATGGCTAATGCAGCAAACACCATCCCTACCCAAGGAATAAAGTAAGCGATGGTTTCAAGCAAAGTACTATGCAACCAATAATCACTCACGCCAACGAGTACACCGTTAGAAGTCGCGACGGTGACGATCAACACAACAAAAAACGTCAGGTAGAGAAAGAAGGTGCGAATTAAACCGTAGTAATGAGAAATCACTACGTCGCTGTCTTCTCCCTTATCTAATCGGTAACCCGCATAGATAATTGCGATAACGCCTGAGATCAGAAACGTAAACGGGGTCAGACAGCTCAGGATGTACGCAACCCAAATCCCGTTATGAGGTTTGTTCATTCGCTTTCGCTCCTTTTACTTCCGTTTGTGCCGTATCTGTTTCACCCATCGCTTCTTTGGACTTCACTTCCTCATACCAAAGATCGTGATGCTCTTTCGCCCATGTTTCATCAACTTCACCTGTCACCATGCCTTCTAGCGCACCTTCCATACCGAATAGACCAATATAGATGTGGAAGATAAAGCCACAGATTAGAATCAGCGCCGAAATCGCATGAACTAAGTTAGAAAGCTCCATGTCACGGCGAGTTTGGCCAAAGATAGGAAAGTCCAGAACTAAGCCACTCACTGCCGCGATAGCACCAAAGAAGATTAACAACCAATAGATTGCCTTCTCACCACCGTTTGAGAAACCAGCTGACGGATGTGTGCCTTTGTGTTTACCAACCATGCCGCCCATTTTCATAAACCAACGAACATCTGTCATGTTTGGAATCGACTTGCGCCACCATTTAAAGAGCACGAGCATCAGTAAAATGAAGAACAATGGTCCCATGTAATTGTGGTACTGCTTCGCCAACATGACGATAAAGCCCCAGAACTCAGTAGGAACGTACGGTTTTAAGAAGTGCTTACCGTAAACCAGCATCAAACCACTGAATGCCAGCGTTAAGAATGTAAACGCCATACTCCAGTGAAGCGCGCGGTCTAAACGAGACCAACGCTTCATTTTTTTACCAGTACGCGGCTTGCTAAGCATCAAAGGACCAACGAATACGTAAGCCATGATTACCATTGCAATACTGCCGAAAATCGCGACAGCACCAGCAGGAGACATCCATTTCTCTTTTAGAATGTACCAAGTCTCACCAGGTTTACTGATCAATACGCCATGTTCTGGCGATTGAGACGTGGTGTAGCCTTCTTGCCCCTCTCTGACTTCGCGCCAATAGTCTGCCCCGGCGAGTTGCGTGATCTCCTGTTGAATAACTTTAGAAGATTGTCCCTCTGCTGAAGCAGGCATTGCAAAAGACAGCAGCAATGCCGTCATCATTGACAACATTGCTAGAGATGCACGTTTAAGCGTGTTTAACATGTGCCTCTCCTTACTTAGCTTTTCGTCGCATCGTAAGAAAGATCGTTTCCGTCTGTCCAACCTGCGTTTTTCGCGCCGCGTTCTACCACACGTTGACGGAAAATGTCAGAGACTTTCTCTGCGTCACCCGCAAGCAGCGCTTTGGTTGAACAAAGCGATGCACACATCGGTAACTTGCCTTCTGCGATACGGTTCGCACCGTATTTTTGACGTTCTTCCTCAGAGCCAGGCTCTGTTTCTGGGCCGCCCGCGCAGAAAGTACATTTATCCATTTTGCCACGTTCACCAAACGCCTCTTGTTTAGGAAATTGAGGTGCGCCAAACGGACAAGCAAACAAACAGTAACCACAACCGATACACAGATCTTTATTGTGAAGAACGATGCCGTCTTCGGTATGTTCGAAACAATCAGCTGGACAAACTGCCATACAAGGCGCATCGGTACAGTGCATACAAGCAACAGAGATAGAGTTTTCACCAGCTTCACCGTCGTTTAGTGTTACCACGCGGCGACGTTGAATGCCCCATTCAAGCGCATCGTCGTTTTCGTTCTTACATGCAGTAACACAGCCGTTACACTCGATACAGCGTTTGGTGTCACATAGAAATTTCATTCGTGCCATTGTCAGACTCCTTACGCTTTACGAATGTTACATAGGGTTACTTTGGTTTCCTGCATCAAGGTAACCGGGTCGTAACCGTAAGTGGTTGCCGTGTTAGCCGATTCGCCAACAACGTAAGGTTGTGTACCTTCTGGGTATTTAGGGCGTAGGTCTTCACCTTCGAACTTACCGCCAAAGTGGAACGGAATGAACGCCAAACCAGGTTTCACACGACGTGTTACCATCGCTTTCACCTTGATTCGTCCTTTCTCTGCACCTTCAACCCAAACATCATCACCATCTCTAAAGCCAAGATCGTTCGCGTCTTTCGGGTTCACTTCAACAAACATTTCTTGTTGAAGCTCGGCAAGCCAAGGGTTTGAACGCGTCTCTTCACCACCACCTTCGTATTCAACCAGACGGCCAGAAGTCAGAACGATTGGGTACTCGCCCGATTTGTCTTGCTCTTGAATGGATTTATACAACGTAGGAACACGGAAGATTGCATCTTTGTCTTCCCAAGTTGGGTAATCCGTTACAAGGTCACGACGTGGTGTGTAAAGTGGTTCACGATGCAGTGGCACACGGTCTGGGAACGTCCAAACAATCGCACGCGCTTTCGCGTTACCAAATGGAATACAACCGTGCTTGATCGCGACACGCTGAATACCGCCAGAAAGGTCAGTCTTCCAGTTTTTACCCTCTGCTGCCACTTTCTCTTCAGCAGTTAAGTCGTCCCACCAACCAAGTTGTTTCAACAACTTGTCAGTGAACTCTGGGTAACCGTCTTTGATTTCACAGCCTTTCGAATAACTGTCTTCTGCAAGAAGGCTCTTGCCTTCAAATTCCACACCAAAGCGCGTACGGAAGTTACCGCCACCTTCTGCAACCGTCTTAGACGTATCGTACAGAATGTGTGTACCTGGGTGTTTCATTTCTGGTGTGCCCCAGCATGGCCAAGGTAGACCATAGGTTTCACCGTTGACAGGGCCACCTTCCGCTTCCAATGTGGTTTTGTGGAACGTATGCCAGTTTTGTTGGTGCGCTTTCAAACGCTCTGGGCTTTGGCCTGTGTAACCAATCGTCCACATGCCTTTGTTGAATTCACGCGTTAGGTCTTCAATCACCGGCTGGTTGTTTTCAACACGGATGTTTTTGAACAGAAGATCGGAATAGCCCAGTTTCTTCGAAAGCAGGTACATGATTTCGTGGTCTGGTTTTGATTCAAACAAAGGTTCAATCACCTGATCACGCCATTGTAGAGAGCGGTTAGATGCGGTAACGCTGCCGTGTGTTTCAAACTGTGTTGTTGCAGGAAGCAGGTAAACGCCGTCGGTACGGTCGTTCATTACCGCAGCAACCGTTGGGTATGGGTCCACAATCACCATCATGTCCAACTTCTGCATCGCTTTTTTCATCTCAACACCACGTGTTTGAGAGTTCACTGCGTGTCCCCAGTAGAACATTGCACGGATGTTTTCGCGTTGACGAATGTTGTCTTTGTTTTCCAGTACACCATCAACCCAACGAGATACAGGAATACCTGCACTGTGCATTGGTTTCTGACCGCTATAAGCGTTGTCATCGAAACGACCTTTGATCCATTCGTAATCGATTTCCCACACTTTTGACCAATGACGCCAAGCGCCTTCAGAAAGGCCGTAGTAGCCCGGTAGCGTGTCAGAGAGCACGCCAAGGTCGGTTGCGCCTTGTACGTTATCGTGACCACGGAAGATGTTTGCACCGCCGCCTGATTTACCAATGTTTCCAAGCGCTAGCTCAAGCACACAGTAAGCACGTGTGTTGTTGTTACCAGTAGTATGCTGAGTACCACCCATACACCAAACAATACAGCCCGGGCGATTTTCAGAAAGCAGTTTTGCTGTTTGGTAAACGTCTTCTTCGCTTACGCCTGTTACGCGCTCAACTTCTGCTGGCGTCCATTTCGCCACTTCAGCACGGATCTCATCCATACCGAATACACGTTGACGGATGAACTCTTTATCTTCCCATTGGTTTTCGAAGATGTGCCACAACACACCCCAAATGAATGCTACGTCAGAACCAGGACGAAGTGAGACATAGTGATCCGATTTTGCTGCCGTACGTGTACGACGAGGATCCGCTACGACGATCTTACAGTTGTTCTTCTCTTTTGCGATCAGAATGTGCTGCATCGCTACTGGGTGTGCTTCAGCTGGGTTTGAACCAATGAATAGCATCGACTTACAGTTGTGCATGTCATTGAAAGAGTTGGTCATCGCACCGTAACCCCAAGTATTCGCTACACCCGCCACGGTTGTTGAGTGACAAATACGCGCTTGGTGGTCAACGTTGTTCGTACCCCAAAGTGATGCCATTTTTCGGAACAAATACGCTTGTTCGTTGCTATGCTTTGCGCTTCCCAAGAAGTAAACCGAATCAGGGCCGGACTCTTTACGGATGTCCATCACCTTGTTACCGATTTCTTCGATCGCTTGATCCCAAGAAAGCTTTTTCCACTTACCGTTTTCAAGCTTCATTGGGTATTTAAGACGGCGCTCACCGTGGCCATGTTCACGCAGTGCTGCACCTTTTGCACAGTGACCACCGGCGTTAAATGGGTGGTCGAATGCAGGCTCTTGACCCGTCCAAACACCATTTTGAACTTCTGCGTAAATACCACAACCCACTGAACAGTGAGAACAGATAGTACGTTTTACTTCTGTTTTCGCTTCTGGATCGACTGATTTTGCTTGCGCTTTTTTCATCATTCCCGGTGCGAATAGACTAGCACCAACCACTGCGCCACCAGCGGCAAGCGAAGTGTTTTTCATGAATGCACGACGAGATACGCCAAGCTGGTTCGTTTCTTTGCTCACACTGTCGGAGCGTTTGACAAGTTTCATCCGTTATCTCCTAAAGTGTGTCGTAGTAATCGCGAATGTGTTGAGTTTCACGATACCCTTTCTTCTTCACGTCGTTTTCAGAAGGCTCAACCGTTTCTGAAGCAACGGCCACTTTCGTGGTTCCCGCAACAACAGCACCGGCAACGGCAGCGGTTGTGAAGCCTTTTAGGAGATCCCTACGGCTTGTGTTTATTTCTTTATTATCTTTCATCATTGCTTCCTTACCTTACGGTAGATCTTTGGAGACTCATGCCTCTCTATCGATATGACCAAGTACTGCTCGATTACTCGTAATCAGTGACGTTTTTCACATCAATTTTTAATTTGTTCTTACTGCTTTTGGTGTTCACGCTAAAGCGGACTTGCTCTAACGTTAAAAATGCATCGCAAAGCTGTGCAGCTGGCTTGTAGAAGTTCACGCTTTCGGCGCTCTCTAGTTGGCGCGTAAAAGATTGGAACCAAGGAGCAATGTGTTTGTTAAACACCGCTTGTTGAAGTTCTTCCTCTTCACCTGTCAGCATTGCCATCACTTCGCACAGTGCAGAAATATGGTCTTCAGGCTCTTTCACGTTCTCTTCTCGTTCGATGCCTAAAAGATCCAAATCGCGACGAATTTCCGCTAACGGTTTTTCCATCATCGAGCCAGTGCGATGCCAAGATCCGAATGGCACAACTTCACCACGTCCAATGCCAATAAACAGATCTTGATATTCTTCTTCTAACGCTTCTCGCTGCGCTTCGTTCGCGGCTTGTTGCAGTGCGAGCCAAGCTTTTTGCATCGCGCTCTCAGACGGTTCAATTTCTAGCGATTTCAGGAACGCCAGCATTTCATCACTAGGCGCACTACGAAAAAGTGCAGATAGAACGAGATAAATGTCTGTTCTCAGTGTTTGTTCTTGTTGTGTGTCCACTGCGAGCTCCTAGTATTTTAATTGTTTCATTGGGTCTTCTGCCATCGACTCAAACATGTCGATCACACGGCAGTCTTCACACATCGCGATACGATTGATCGCCGCTTCATCAGAGAAATGAGAGTGACCGCGTAACTTGTTTTGTAGCATGTCGATCATCGATTGCGGAGCAAAGGGCTTGTGACAACGAATGCACTCGGCTGCCTTTTCTTCATGAATCACAACCGCTTTCTGGCGTTCTTCTTTCACCCAGTTCATACGAGGAGTAAGCGTCAGCACTTTCTCTGGACACGCTTTCTCGCACAGCCCACATTGAATGCAGTCTTGCTCGACGAATTTAAGCGACGGAGATCGACCGTCCGTATGCAATGCACGTGTTGGACACACCGCCACACAGCTCATACACAACGTACAACCTTTACTTTCACAAGAGACTGTGCCGTAAGGTGCGTTCGCTGGAAGTTCAACAATGTTCTCAACTGGAATACGTGATGCGGACAACGCATCCAACGCCGTAAATAGACGCTGACGTTTGTTGCCTTGCAAGTCTCCTAATGCCAAATCAAAAGACTCGGTACAAAGTGTCGGAGCACCTTCACGTAGTGACTCTAGATACAGAATGTCGATGGTTTCATTGGCGATACCAAGCTGACCGAGCAGCTCTTGAGCAATACCTACTTCGCTATTAAGCACACGAATAATGGTTTGAGGCATAAAACGTGAAGCCGCAAACAGCACCTGAGTAGCACCATTCACAAGCGCGGCGAACCAAGTATCAATACCAACCGAAGGCAGTTCTTCCACCACAATTGGAATCACATTATCTGGCAGTGCTTTTAGTGCCATCACGTTGTAGCTCTCGTGGCGAGAACTGCAAATCAATACGATAGGATCTAAACCACCCGCTTGCTCATAGTTGGCGAGCGTACGTTCAATAAACTTTTGCGTATCTTCAGGGTTTGGCAGTGCGTAATGAATCGCTTCTGTCGGACACGCTGTAGCACAAGTACCCACGCCTTGACATAGGTATGGGTTGATCTCGATGCGATGGCCCGTTTTGTCGCTGCCTTCACTCGATAGTGCCCCTGCCGGACAAGCATCCACACACCGTTCGCAACCTTTTACGCCACGAGAGCTGTGTGCACATAAATCGGTATCTAAACGGAAGAATTTCGGTTTATCGAACGTCCCCATTAAGGTTGGAATCTCTTCCAACGCTTCAGCCAGTTTCGGATAGCCACGACCTACTGGGTAGTAGCCCGGTACTGGGACTTCTTCCGACATGCAGCTGTTAAGGCAAAGATCGAGTACGATATCGAAACAATCGCTATTGATCGCGACCTTGGCAAGATTGTTGGTCGAACCATGATTTTCAATCAGAACTTCAAACGTACCTAAGAACCCTGAAACCTGAACCGAATTGGCGTAATAAAGCTCGGGATTTGTGCCCTTTTCGCCATCGGTAGAAAGCAGCGTTAGGCTGTTCATTTGCGACAATTGCGCTGCCGCACTTTCGATGATTGCTGTTGGGCCCACAATCAAAGTATTACCACCGCTTTCATAGCTTACGGTTGGTGGAATAAGATTGGTCAACTCTACGGTATTTTCGAAAGCGTACAGCCTCGCTTTACCGTTATTGGAAGTTGCTTGTTCTAATAATTGTTTCAGCATTGCTCAATTCCATTTATGAACATGGATAGTCTTTTCCATCTCTTAGTGTAGTTAGCGCCGGAGATTCTGCTGATTAACTTATCAATGAGCATTCTTATTCCGCCATCTATAGGCGATGAATACTACGCAGTGCGTCCGTACTAACTTCAACCAGATTGGTATTGAGCAACAGATAGCAAGTGTCATGCCAATAAAATATCAACTAAAAATCAATAGGTTATCAATTTTACTGACAAATAGTAGGGATAAAAAAACCGGTTGAGACATTTTGTCTCAGCCGGCTCATTGAGTGTTTAGTCAAAATGTACCTATTCTTTGTGTGGTATATTTTGTCTCACCTCGTTAGGCTGTGATTCTTCAGCAAAAGTATCACTTTCGCCAGGAACTGTATTTATATACAGTTCATTTTCATATTGAGTAATTTGGCCACTTTTGTCGGTGTTTGACTCTGCGTCTTCAACTACCCCAGATGCGATATCGTTAACGTTAAGCTCAGACCCTTGCGCAGTTTCAGCGTCTGGTTCGTCTTCCACTTTGTCTTTAACCCAATCACGCAGCGTCTCAGCGACGTCTTGAGAAAGTGACTTTAAGTTACTGTAATCATCATCGTAATCGTCTAGGCCGTCACGCACGTTAAATTCTTCGGACAAGAACATTTTGCGCAGCGCAGCTTTCTTGACGCTTTCTGAGGCTTCAGAAACCAGCAGTTGCGCCACAGACATTTCTTCGGTTTTTTCAGTCTCTACACTCGCGGTAATGTCTGGAGCCTGACTATCCTCATTGACGTTCAAAGCATCTGAGCTTTCGTCAGCGTTTGAAAGCGCTGTGACACTATCTTCGGATTGCGCCGTCTCTGCTATCGGCGTGATCTCTTCATCATGTTGGGAAGATTCTTCTAACTTACGTTTCGACCAACGGCTTAAAAAACTAGTTGCCATTTGCTCTGCCCGCTCCTTTGCGTTTCTTACGTCTTACTTCTAACAACTCACCGTGGCGACCGATAAAGGCTTCCATCCAAGCCTGAACGGCTAACGGCATATCGTTAGATAGTACAAGGTTATCACCATCCATATATTGCGCCGCAACAGATTGTGAAGCCGTCAGTAACTGTATCGCTGGTTTTTCACCAGACTCGACGTTATCCATCACTAAAAAGAGTTTAGGTTGCAGAGAGCTTAAGTTAAAGCGGTAGTCTGTACGTTCATCTTTATGTAATTGCAACGGACAAACATCTGGAGTCTCTTCCGTCGGATTCAGCGCAAATCCTGTCAACTGCCATTGGGTTGTCACCCAAATCCCTGTACTGATCTCATGCTCAACAAGCTCTACGCCGATTGGCCATGTATCCTCAGTCTTTTCGTAATTTTTTTCGAAATCTTTCTTATCCGACATAACTCAACCAGTCTTTCTATTTTTGGTCTGAAAACACACAGGACATTTTGCCCCCGTTTTCGACCATTTTTATTGTCTTCGAAGCAATAAACGCGCCAAGCTGATATAACTTAGTCTATATACTCCCTCAGGCTATAAGTACCAAACTAGACGAAACTCAAATGTATTGATGTGTCATTACTGCGAACTCGCAGTTTTAATGCATTGTTGACATAAAACCTCGCAATTTCTGTGGGAACCGCTATTTTGGAATGAGATTTGCTAGCCACTTAACAAGCTAAAATGCGTAGCAACCTAACGCTCTTAATCACTAGGACACGACTGTGCTGAAACCAAACATTATTAAAACCAGTGAAAATCCCCTGCAAACCATTGAAGTCGATGTGTACGACGAGTACGGCGAAAAACTGACAAAGCAAATCGCGTGCGAGCGTCCTCTTACGGTCATGCTGAACTGGAAAGAAGTGGTCACGCTCATGACGCTAGGTTCGCGTCCAGAAGCACTAGTACTGGGTTATTTAAAAAACCAAAGCTTCCTGTCCGACCCAGCCGCGATTGAATCCGTTATTATTGACTGGGAAACGCATTCCGCAGCGGTGATTACTAAAGAAAACACTGAACACTTAGAAGGCGCCCTGAAAAAGAAAACCGTCACCTCAGGTTGTGGCCAAGGCACTATGTATGGCAACGTGATGAAGCAGCTTGAAAATTATCAAGTGCCTCAAGTTCCTCTTAAGCAGTCAGAAATTTATTCTGCGCTGGAAGCGTTAACTCATTACAACGACACCTACAAAAAAGCGGGCGCAGTACACGGCTGTGCGGTTTGCAAAGGTAATGAAGTGTTGTCATTTGTGGAAGATGTCGGCCGTCACAACGCAGTGGATACACTTGCAGGTGAGATGTGGCTCAAAGAAGAAACAGGTGAAGATAAAATTTTCTACACAACTGGTCGCCTTACATCAGAGATGGTGATTAAAGTGGCTCAAATGGGCATTCCTGTTCTGCTTTCTCGCTCTGGCGTTACTCAAATGGGGTTAGATCTAGCGAAGCAATTTGGTATTACAACCATTGCGCGTGCGAAAGGTTTGCGCTTCCAAGTGTTTACAGGAGCCGACAAGGTTGAATTTGATGTAAAAGGCAACCAATAACACCTTTTCAGTGTAAACTAAAACCAATAATGCGGATTCACAGAGGATGTGGACTATGAATAATGACCAATTGTGGAATTTTCTGCTTACGCCCAGCGGTATCATGCTTTCTATGATTATTACCTTTGGCGTGGTCGGGCTCTATGCGTATATAACCGGTCAGTTTAAGGATTAAGGCCAAATATCAAAAAAGCCTCGCTAAATAGCGAGGCTTTTGCTTTTTAAACGCTTTGCGAGTAATTACGCGTCAACACCACGAGATTTTAGGAACTCAGAGTAAGTGCCTTTAAAGTCTGTGATTTTACCATCGCGGATTTCGATAATACGCGTTGCTAGTGAGTCTACGAATACACGGTCGTGAGATACGAAGAACAACGTGCCTTTGTATTGCTCAAGCGCAGTGTTCAAAGATTCGATCGATTCCATATCCATGTGGTTGGTTGGTTCGTCCATTAGCAACATGTTTGGCTTGTGCATCATCAGCTTGCCAAGCAGCATACGACCTTGTTCACCACCAGACAGTACTTTTACTGACTTCTTAATGTCGTCTTGGCCAAACAGCATACGACCTAGGAAACCACGAACGACTTGCTCGTCATCACCTTCTTGACGCCATTGACCCATCCAATCCGTTAGGTTCATGTCTTCTGCAAAGTCATGCGCGTGGTCTTGCGCGTAGTAACCGATGTTTGAGTTTTCAGACCATTTGTACTCACCCGCACGCGGTTCAAGCACACCAGCAAGCGTGTTTAGAAGTGTTGTTTTACCCACACCGTTCTCACCGATGATCGCAACGCGCTCACCCACTTCAAAAATTGCATTGAAGTCTGAGAACAAGTCCTCTTCGAATCCTTGGCTTAGGTTTTCAACAATCAGAGCGTTACGGAACAGCTCTTTCGACTGTTCGAAACGAATGAATGGGTTTTGACGGCTAGACGCTTTAACTTCATCCAGTTTGATCTTGTCGATTTGCTTAGCACGAGATGTCGCTTGTTTTGCTTTCGATGCGTTTGCAGAGAAACGAGCAACGAACGTTTGTAGCTCAGCGATTTGTGCTTTCTTCTTCGCGTTGTCGTTTAGTAGACGTTCGCGAGCTTGAGAAGCCGCAGTCATGTACTCATCGTAGTTACCTGGGTAAACACGTAGCTCACCGTAATCCAAATCAGCCATGTGCGTACATACTGAGTTTAGGAAGTGACGGTCGTGCGAGATGATGATCATTGTGCAGTTACGTGCGTTTAGCGTGTCTTCCAACCAACGGATAGTGTCCATATCCAAGTTGTTGGTTGGTTCGTCAAGAAGCATCACATCTGGGTCTGCGAATAGAACCTGCGCTAGAAGCACACGAAGTTTCCAGCCTGGTGCTACTTCACTCATTAGACCGAAGTGCTGCTCCATTGGAATACCCACCGCAAGAAGAAGTTCGCCCGCTTTGGCTTCTGCCATGTAGCCGTCCATTTCCGCAAACTGAACTTCTAGGTCAGCCACTTTCATGCCGTCTTCTTCACTCATTTCAGCAAGTGAGTAGATACGGTCACGCTCTTTCTTCACTTCCCATAGCTCTTTATGACCCATGATAACGGTATCGATTACCGTAAATTCTTCGTAAGCGAACTGGTCCTGGTTCAGTTTTGCAACGCGCTCGTTTGGATCGTAGCTTACGTTACCACTGGTTTGCTCAAGCTCGCCGCTGAGGATCTTCATAAAGGTTGATTTACCACAACCGTTAGCTCCAATTAAGCCATAGCGATTGCCTTCGCCGAACTTAACTGAAATGTTTTCGAATAGCGGCTTAGCGCCGAATTGTTGAGTAATATTCGCTGTGGAGATCAAAACCTTTACCTTAGCAATTGGGGTGTATTTAGAAAAACCGGGCAACGGTACTTGTTCATGCTACATACTGCAAGTGTTGTTTTTATTAATTCACTCCAAGTAAAATCATTGTAAGGTTTCTAAGAAGCAAAAGCGCAAACATAAATGCGTCATTAAATACAAAAAAGAGCCACTATCGTCAGTGGCTCTTTTTCCATTAATACTTCAAAAAAGTGACTAAGCGATGTTCGTCACCTCTAGGATCAGTTCGGCTTTTTTAGGTAAATAAATACTGAATTTACTGCCTTTTCCCCATTCAGACTCTGCTTTTAACTCACCACCCGTTTGGCTGAGAATACTTTGGGAGACCGATAGCCCTAACCCTGTGCCTTCTCGTTTCGTTGTGTAAAATGGCGAGAAGATTCGACTCAAGTTTTCTGGTTTAATACCGCAGCCCTCATCGATAACATGAATCGCGGCTCCTTTCACTTCTCCCTCGTCAATCCAGTCTTCACTGACTACTGTTAACATGCCTTTACCGCTCATTGCGTGAATGGCGTTCATTTGCAAATTAACTAAGATTTGTAGCAAGTGGTGACGGTTTATCTCAACGGACGTATGCGCTTGTAGGTCAGTCACAAACTCAACGTCGCGTTTCTTGGTGCCAGTTTTAACCAAGGTGATGCTTTCATCAATGATAGGATTGACATGTTGCCAAGTGATTTCATCTTGAACACCGCCTTGGCGACTGTATTGCAATAAACTGCGTGTGATATTGCGGATACGATCAATTTGCGCGTGAATCGCATCAATTTCTTCTTGTACTCGACTTGCATCGTCACCCAATTCAAAATGGATCAATTCTACGTTGCCAAGAATCACGGCGGTTGGGTTATTAATTTCGTGAGCAATCCCCGCGGTGAGTTCTCCCAATGCTGCCAGTTTTTCATGAACAACGAGTTTGTCGCGAGTTTGGTTAAGCAATTGAATATGCAGCTCAAGATCTTGGGTTTTTTCTCTCAGGCTTGCCGTACGCTCTTGAACTTTGCATTCAAGTTGAGCTGTGGAGTTTTTCAGTTCAATTTTGCGCTCTTCTAGCGCGTCTAACATATCATCAAACTGTCTGGCTAACTGCGCAAGTTCATGATCGGCATCTAATCCTAACGGGCCAATCCGTTTTTCTTTACCTTGTTGGACCTGCTTCACCACTTTGTGAATGCGTTCGATCGGTCGAAACAGATCATAAGAACCGCGATATACCATCACGCCAGAAACCAGCAATAACATAACCGTAATCAAGCTGATTTCGGCAATGTTGGTCATGTAGGCTTTAACGAATGGCCACATTAGGTAACCGGTATAAAGCATACCAATGACGTTGTCGTATTGGTCTTTGATCGGTTGATACGCCGTAATATACCAAGCGTCATACACATATGCTCGGTCAACCCACTGTTCACCCTTCGAAAGTACTTGGTTATACACTTCTGCGCTCACGCGAGTGCCTATGGCGCGCCCTAGTCTATGATCGCTGTCTAGAGGAACGTTGGTGCTCACACGCAAATCATCGAGAAATACCGTCAACGTACCCACAGGGCGAAGGCGGTCATTATCACTTAAGTAAATGAGATCGCGGATTTGATCCACCAGCACTGTGCTGTTGTTAAGGAGCAAACCACCATCAAGAAAGCCGATCAAATCGTTCGCTTGGCTGTATACCGGAATCACGGTTCGACTGACTAACCCACGCACTTCCCTGTCACCATCAGCAAGAATAGGCACTTCAGCTCGTTTGGCGAGTTCAGGATCGAGGCGTTCGAGTTCTTCTTTATTGAGTACATCAAAAAACGATTCGCGCTTGGTGAGATCCATAAAGCGGAATTTGTTTTCCATGGAATTAACGCGTTGGAAAGAGAGAAAATCTAAAGCATATCTTTTCTTCTGCTCTGTGACCCACTTTTGCAGGTCACCTTGTGGCGTTCCTTGATTAATGCGAATACGGAAATCGTACGAATCGGCAAACGCCCGCACGTAATTGGCTTGCTTTTGCTGTAACAACGTTACGCTGTTATTTGCAACACCAAGACGCTCCGAGACATCAAGCAGCGCATTTTGCCACGTGTAATGAATAGACCAATAAATGGTAATGCCGATCAGAGCTAACAATGTGAGGAAAATCGGCGCAGAGGTTAAGAATAACAAGCGATAACGCACCATGGTTTTAAAACGGTGCGTCCATTTTGACAATCCTTTGTACTGTGGGCCGTTAGTCGGCATATTCCTCATCCTCAGAATCCCATTCTTTGTATTTACGTTCTAAGGTCTTGCGAGCTACGCCCAAGTCACGAGCAGCAGCAGACTTATTGCCTTCATGCAAGTTAACGACTTGTTTAATATGTGCTTTCTCGACTTCTTTTAACGTCCAGCTGTTTGGATAGCCTTCGCCAGTAAATTCTTTGCCTTCTCTAAAGGTTGGTAACTCAGCAGAGTGAGAAACAGTAATCGATACATTAGGCAGTGAATGCCCGCCATTCAGCTCTCGCCAATAGTGTGCAGGTGGTTTGCCAAGCAAGATACAACGCTCAATCAAGTTTTTCAGCTCACGAATGTTTCCCGGCCAATCGTACTCACTCATGGCTTCCATGTCCTCGTGCGCCCATTTGGGCGCAGGCATACCGAGCTCGCGCGTCAGCATGTTGCTGAAAAATGGCACCAACTCAAATAAGTCGGTTTTGCGCTCTCGCAGCGGACACACTTCAATTTTCAGAACGTTTAAACGGTAATAGAGGTCACTGCGGAAATTACCTTGATTGACCTCTTCTTGCAGGTTTCGGTTGGTTGCCGCTACGATACGGACATCAATACTGATCTCTCTTTCTGAACCGACAGGGCGAATCGTACGCTGCTCTAACACACGTAATAATGATGCCTGCATTGCAAGTGGCATCTCCCCGATTTCGTCAAGAAATAAGGTGCCACCGTTAGCAACACGGAACAAACCTTCACGCGATTTTTTTGCACCGGTAAACGCGCCCGATGTATGACCAAACAACTCACTCTCTAAAAGCTCAGGTGCAATCGCGCCGCAGTTGATTGGCACAAACGGGCCCGTTCTCCCACTCGCCTGGTGGATACCTCGTGCAACTAGCTCTTTACCCGTACCCGACTCACCTTCCACCAAAACAGAAGCGCGTGATGGTGCAAATTGGTTAATAAGTTGCTTAAGCAGGCGCGTTTTTTCTGAGCCGCCGATGATCTCTGAGGTATTGTGACGTTGGTAATCGCGTGTCATGGCGTACTGCATGCGTTCGTTCAAACGGCGATCCATACAGCGACTGACCGCTTTTAACATCTGCTCAAGGTTGAATGGTTTGAGGATAAAGTCGGAAGCACCGAGCTGTAGCGCTCGAATGGCAATTTCTAAATCCGCATAACCCGTCATAAAAATCACATCGGCACGTTTGTCATCATCTTCAAACGCTTCTTCCCACTCAATTCCAGAACGCCCTGGCAGATTAATATCCAGTAAGATCAGATCATAATGTCGAGAATTACGCAGTTGTTCTGCTTCTTCGATGCTACCAGCTGTATCGACATGTGAAAAAAGCTTACCCAATGCCTTTTTCAAGATGGCTTGCATGCCTAATTCATCATCGACGACCAGTACGGAAAAGGCGCTATATTGTTGGTTTGTACTAAGATGGGATTGAGTAGACATATTTACCCCAGATGGATTTCGATGGGACAGAGTGTACCAAGTTTAAACAGAGATACCCTACAAAAAGTGCGACATTTTGTACCAACGCAAACTTTTATGCAAATAACCCCATGATTTAGTGCATAAACCAAGCACTTTAAGCTTGTAAAAGGTTGGCATCTTGTTTGCTATAAGGTGGATACGGAGCGCATTTAAGTGATCTCAGGATGTTGATGTTTGCTTATTCCAACACCCTGAGACAACTTGCGTATTACGCTAATCGCTCTCGTCCAAAAAGGCTTCTCCCTAAAACCTGGAGAGATTCCAAAGAATCATTGGAAAGGAACACATAAAAATGAAAAAAATTGCGCTAACTCTGGCTGCAACGTCAATCACGCTTGTAAGTTACTCTGCGTTTTCTGCTCAAGACGGAGAACACGTTCGCCTTGCAACCACAACCAGTACTTACCATTCAGGTTTACTTGATTACCTGCTTCCACAATTTGAAAAAGACACGGGCTACAAAGTCGATGTTATTGCTGCAGGTACTGGTAAAGCCTTAAAAATGGGCGAAAACGGTGACGTAGATTTGGTGATGACACATGCACCAAAAGCTGAAGGCGCATTTGTTGAGAAAGGCTACGGCGTTTTACCTCGCAAGCTAATGTACAACGACTTTGTGATTGTAGGCCCGAAAGCTGACCCAGCAACAATCAAAAATGACGAAGGCGTGTTAGATGTATTCAAAGAGATCGCAAACAAAAACGCAACGTTCATCTCTCGCGGCGATGATTCTGGTACACACAAAAAAGAAATGGGCTTCTGGGCTCAAACTAAAATCGAACCGAACTTTGGTGGCTACCGTAGCGTAGGTCAAGGTATGGGCCCAACTCTAAACATGGCGTCTGAAATGCAAGGCTACACCATGACGGATCGCGGCACATGGCTGGCTTACCAAAACAAATTGGATCTAGAAATTCTGTTCCAAGGCGATGAAAAACTGTTTAACCCGTACCAAGTTATTCTTGTTAACCCTGAGCGTTACCCAACGATTAACTACCAAGGTGCGAAGGCATTCAGTGATTGGTTGGTAAACCCTCGCGGACAGGAACTTATCAATGGTTTCCGCCTAAACGGTAAACAACTGTTTGTTGCGAATGCTGAGAGCAAATAACGCAATATGAATCTTGCTGATACAACACTGGAAGCGCTTCGCTTACTGGTGAATTTTGATGCAGACCTATGGGAGATCGTTGCGGTCTCCTTTAGTGTTTCTATCACGGCAATATCCCTAGTGGTATTGCCGGCTATTTTGATGTCCTTTGTACTGGCGTATACCGACTTTCGCGGTAAATGGTTTTTGTTGTCGATCGTAAATACGCTGCAAGCGGTCCCTACCGTGGTGATTGGCCTGTTGCTGTACATGTTGCTGTCGCGTGCTGGCCCTTGGGGAGACTGGCAAATGCTGTTCACTCAGAAGGCAATGATCTTCGGCCAAATGGTGATCTGCTTCCCTGTTTTGGTATCGATGATGCATGGTGCATTACAATCTAGCGACCGTCGTGCAGTGGAAACTGCCATCACGCTGGGCGTCTCCATTCCGCGCTTGGCAGCTACGATGATTTGGGAAACCCGCTTTCCTCTACTTGCGGCTATCATTGCAGGGTTTTCACGTATCGTGACCGAGGTGGGCTGCTCAATGATGGTTGGTGGTAACATTATGGGCGTGACGCGAAATATTCCCACGGCTATCGCAATGGAAAGCAGTAAAGGTGCTTTTGCGCAAGGAGTTGCATTAGGAATTGTATTACTATCTTTAGCGTTGGCTCTAAACTTCTTCTTATCAAGTATGAGAGGCAAAGGCTACCTCAGAACATAGAACATGAAGCAAACAAACGACTCACCATTAACCCCATGTCGAGGCGAATTATGACTATAAAAATCACCGCCGAACAGTTATCCATGCGCTTTAAAGAGCGTGTGCTTTTCCACATCCCTGAGTTAGCCATCGGCCCAAATGATGCCATTTATCTCAAGGGTGACAATGGTGTGGGCAAAACTACCCTACTCAAAATCCTTGCTGGCTTGCTCAAACCCTCTACTGGCGATGTTGTTGCGCCAAAAGATACGTGGCTGAAAAAACTGACGCGTCGCAATGGTCGTGTCGATGTGATTTATCTCCATCAATCCCCTTACCTTTTTGACGGCACTGTATATGAAAACGTAGTCTATGGAGTGAAATATCAACAAGACACGCAAAAAGATAAGCGAGCTCAAGTTATTCACGCGCTGCGCATGGTAGGTTTAGAAACCTTAGCGGACGAACATATTTCCGTGTTGTCCGGCGGTGAAAAACAGCGCGTTGCCATGGCAAGGGCTTGGATCTTAAAACCGTCGATTTTGTTGATGGATGAGCCAAGTGCGTCTTTAGACCAAGAATCCATTGAACGATTGGTGGTGATGGCGAAAGATCTTTTGGATCGTGGTTCCAGTATCGTGGTGACAAGCCATCAGGCCAACGCACTGACCGACTTATGTAAAAAACAGTGGTGGATTAAAGACAAGACTTTGATAGAGTCTCCTCTGTTGTATGTCATACCAAAAGAAACATCCCAAGAGAATGCATATGCTTCAACCAACACAAACTAGTTGGGTCATTTTGGCTGGTGGCCAAGCCAGCCGTATGGGTGGAAAAGATAAAGGTCTGATTGAGTTAAATCAGAAGCCACTCATCGAACACGTTATTGAACGTTTATCTCCACAAACTCCACGCATTTTAATTAATGCCAACCGAAACCAAGATGCGTACAGCAAATTTGGTTTCGTATTTAGTGATCAATTCAAAGATTTCCCTGGGCCTATGGGCGGTATTCACGCGGGTTTGATGCATGCTGAAACTGACTGGGTCGGATTTGTACCTTGCGATAGTCCACAAATTAACACCGACCTTGTCGAGCGTTTCTGCCAGTTTGTCAAAGAAGACAGCGATATTTTGGTCGCGCATGATGGTGACCATCAGCAACCTGTTTTTACGCTCTACCACAAGCGCGTACTGCCAAAACTCACCGCATTTTTAGAACGTGGCGACCGCAAAATCATTCTACTCTACAAAGAGTGCAATACCAGTTACGTTGACTTTAGCGACTCACCAAACTGTTTCGTCAACTTGAACACTCCGGAAGAACTGGCGCAATTTGGACAATTAGAATCATGAAACACACGCTAAACATTCCTATTCTTGGTTTTGCAGCTTATTCAGGCACAGGCAAAACCACGCTACTTGAAGCCCTATTGCCAAAACTGACTGAAGCAGGTTTACGCATTGGCATGCTAAAACATGCTCATCACAACTTCGATGTCGATAAGCCGGGTAAAGACAGCTACCGTTTACGCAAAGCTGGCGCATCTCAAATGCTGATTGCTTCTCGCAACCGTTTTGCGTTAATGACAGAAACGCCAGAAGCCGAAGCGGAGTTTGAATACCTATTAACACGTTTTGATGAAGACATGCTTGATGTGGTTTTGGTCGAAGGCTGCAAAAACATCGCGTTTCCTAAAATCGAATTGCACCGTGAAGAAGTCGGCAAGCCTTGGCTTTATCCAAACGATGAAAACATCATCGCTATCGCTTCAGACGGCGGCGAGTTGGACTCTGAACTGCCACAAATGAACATCAATGATCTTGAAGCGATTGCTCAGTTCGTTATTCAGTATGTTCAAGAAGCGAAAGTACCAAAAAACAAAGAGAAAGAAGCCGCATGTTGCGATACCCTTTCTCCTGCTTTCCTTTCTGTGGTTCAAGGCCAAGAGAAAATCCTTTCTTTGGTGAACACGGTTTCGGAAATAGAAGCATGCAAGATTGAAAACGCCTATGGCCGCGTTCTTGCGGAACATATCGTTTCACCAGTAAATGTGCCGCAATACACCAACTCCGCGATGGACGGTTATGCCATCCGCAGTGATGATGTTGACCGTGATAGCTACCAAGTGGTTGCTGAAGTGATGGCGGGCCATGCTTACGAGCAGCCTCTGGAAGTTGGTCAAGCAGTTAAGATCATGACTGGCGC
This sequence comes from Vibrio sp. 704, assembly GCF_033339295.1. NCBI lineage: Bacteria > Pseudomonadati > Pseudomonadota > Gammaproteobacteria > Vibrionales > Vibrionaceae > Vibrio > Vibrio sp. 704. The sequence goes on from NZ_JAWOUH010000005.1 coordinate 127,015, forward strand.
ACCAACACCACGTAACGGCGATACAGTGGTCATGCGTGAGCAAGCCATTCAAGAAGGTGACAAGGTCACTTTTAACGGTGCGAATATCAAAGCAGGCCAAAACGTTCGTCAAGCAGGTGAAGATCTCGCTATCGGCAGTGACGTCTTTACCGCAGGTACTCGCCTCGCCTCTCCAGAGATGGGCATGATCGCTTCGCTTGGCTTTGGTGAAGCGAATGTATTCCGCAAATTGAAAGTTGCCGTGTTCTCCACCGGTGACGAAGTACAAGCACCGGGAACAGAGCAAAAAGCGAATTCTATCTACGATTCCAACCGTTTTACCATCATGGGCATGCTTGAAAAGCTCGGCTGCGAGATCTTGGATTTCGGTATTCTGGAAGACAACGAACAGTTAATGATTGAAGCGTTGGAAAACGCATCGGCGCAAGCGGACGTGGTTATGACTTCTGGTGGCGTATCTGTTGGTGATGCGGATTACATCAAACTTGCCTTGGATAAACTTGGTCAAATCGATTTTTGGCGAATCAACATGCGTCCGGGACGTCCACTCGCGTTTGGTCAAATCAACAACAAGCCGTTCTTTGGTCTGCCGGGCAACCCTGTTGCCGTGATGGTCTCTTTCATTAACTTTGTCGAGCCTGCACTGCGTAAGATGCAAGGCGAACAAGGCTGGAAGCCTCTGAAAGTGAATGCCATCGCGACTGAAAACCTTCGCTCTCGACAAGGTCGTACCGAGTTTAGCCGTGGCGTCTATGAACTGGATGCAACTGGCCGTTTAACCGTTCGTACAACAGGCAAGCAAGGCTCTGGTATTTTGCGCTCAATGAGTGAGGCAAACTGTTTGATCGAAATCTCCCCAGCTATTGATACAGTAAAAGCGGGAGAAAGCGTGACAATTATCCCACTTCAAGGCAGAATCTAGCTCAAACTAGAAATTCAAAGGTCAGCGAGTCTGGCCTTTTTGTTTAATACAGAAACCTTTTCAGAGAGACAGCTATGGCTCGCACCATTCTTTACACTTACAAAGACCAAGACAAAGAACTGACATTCTCATACCAGCAACACCGCAACATTCAAGAAGCAGTTGCCGAGGCAGAAGGTATCGATATCACTGAGTTCCTAAAGATGGAGCAACAAATCGAAGCAGTGTCTGACACTAAAGCAGTGCGCAACTACCGCGACAACTACTTCAGAAAATTAGGCTTTAGTAAAATCACCCTAGCCCAAAAAGAAAACCTAGGCGTAGGCAAAAAGAACAAATAAGCTTAGCTGTAAACAGAAAACTCGCGATTCGTCGCGAGTTTTTTATGCATGCTATTTTTTGTTCGTGCTCTATACCCAAGCATATAGAAGTTACTTGGGTATATAAGTTACTTCGATATACAAGTAAAAGCCCCGTTTTACCTCGATGGTCTAAACGGGGCTTTAAATTTCTTCTTACTTTGTATCGAGTAAGGTTTCAGTCACTACTTGATGTTTAAGAACGCAGCGCCGCGTACACCACCTGAATCACCGTGTTTTGCTTTGATGATCTTAGGACACTTAGCTACAGACAATAAGTGTTTAGGGATGCGTTTTGGCATCTCTTCGTAAATCAATTCGAAGTTAGATAAGCCTCCACCAAGTACAACGGTGTGTGGGTCTGTTGCAGTAAACAGGTTTGCAAAGCAGATTGCTAGCAGCTCCATAAAGCGCTCGACGTGCTCTACTGCTTTCTCTTCACCCTCTGCGTGCGCTTTAATAATGTCGATCGCTTTCTTCTCTTCGCCGTAGTAATGCGCGTAAAGAAGCTCGAAACCACGACCAGATAGGTAACTATCTAAACAGCCTTTGTTGCCACAGCCACAGCCAAGTAATGGTGCGTTTTCGCCCAGGTGGAACCATGCGTCGATAGGAAGACGTGTGTGACCCACCTCACCCGCTACGTGGTTGCGGCCAGAGAATACTTTACCTTCGTAGATAAAGCCACCGCCAAAACCAGTACCAAGGATCAAACCTAGTACAGATGGTTCATCTTGAAGATCTTCGTCCCACGCTTCAGAAAGCGCGAAACAGTTTGCATCGTTTTCAATTTTTACGCTGCGACCGATTTTAGCTTCCAGATCAGCACGAAGTGGTTTGCCTTTTGCCGCAGGAACGTTAACTGTTAGTACCGTTGCATCATCGGCGTCTTCCATACCTGGCAAGCCAAGACCAATCGTACCTTCGCAGCCAAACTCTGTATCGTATTTATTCACCAATTCCGCAATGGTATCAACCAGCAGCTCGTAGTTGTCTGTTGGTGTAGGTACACGTTCCGTCGCTACACGCTCAAGCTTCTCGTTAAATGCACCAAATTCAATTTTAGTGCCACCGACATCAAAGCCGTAATACATGTATTTCTCTCCTAAAAAATGCTTCAAACGACTCTCAAAAATGGCTAGAGTCAAAAGTATAAACTGATGGCATTATCCATATCTGTACGCCTGCAAACCGTGACCGAATGCAGATTTATCCCCTCACCGAAGCCAGTTGAACAACATACCATCAACAAAAGCTCATTCCTTAGAGTCAGCTCTCGGTTTTCATCCACTCTTTGAAACGTTTCAAGTGTGGCTGGTTAGGGTCGCTTTTGACTCGAGTCTTGCTCAGCATGTAAGTTTCTCTGAAGGCTTCAAACCACAATTGAAGGCATTCCGCAGCTTTAGGCTCACCAGCTTGTTTTAAAACTAATGTCGCGACTTCGGCGGTTGAAAGATGCTGATCATTCTCGGAGCGGCGCATGATGTATTCAGACAGAGATTCCGGCTCAATGGAAAGCACAGGCAAAGATTTAAGAAAATCAGAACGACGGAATATCTTTCGTGCCTCACGCCAGCTACCATCAATAAAGATCAGCAACAATTTTTTGTTCTCGACATCTTCTTTTACCAATCGCCCTGGCTCTAGATCTTCAATTAAACGAGAGGGATCATCCACATAGTCTGCAGGAAATACAATCACCGGTTGATAACTGTCATCCTGTAGTAGCGCTAGCATCTCTTCAGACGGTTCTGTTCGGTTCCATTGATACACGTAAGTCTCTTGAATCGTATCAGCGATTAGACGACCGGTATTACTTGGCTTAAACACTTCGTTTTCAGAAACAATCAACATACATGCAATATTGGCCTTGATGTTTGGCTGAAGGTCGCACAAACAGTGTTGCTCAGAAACCTGGCAATATTGGCAACGAACCACTTTACATCCACGCGCGTTGAAAGGCTTGGTTGAGATAGATTGTCGGTACTGATATAAACGGTGGAAAGCGTGAATTCTCATGGTAAGTAATGCCAAGTAAAAAGTAGAGCGCGATTCTACTGATATTATGGCTTCGCCTCAAGATAAGCCCATCAGCAGTGTGTTGAAATAATTTCACTCTTATCTCGGTCATAGATAAAGAAATAAATAAGGGAATGACAGTGACAGAAACGACATTTCAAGAACCCTCATGGCTCAGATTAGGCTTTTTCCTTGGCGTATTATTGCTTTGTGCCATTTGGGAAAACAAATTGCCTAGAAAAACACTGACCGCTTCGCGCAGGTTTCGCTGGGTCAATAACTTGTCATTGGTCGCTTTTAACAGCCTAGTTATTGCTTTAATCATGCCTATCGCCGCCTTTCAAGCTGCGGTCATAGCTCAGGAGCAACAGTGGGGGCTGCTCAATATTCTGTCCCTCCCCGCTTGGTTAAATATTTTTCTAACCGTCATTTTGCTTGATTTCGTCATTTACGCTCAGCATGTTGTCTTTCATCATGTAAAGCCGCTGTGGAAGATTCACCGAATGCATCACGCCGATCTCGACATAGACGTCACTACAGGCGCACGCTTTCATCCCTTCGAAATAATCATTTCAATGGGAGTAAAAATTGCAGCCGTGTTTATCTTAGGTGTTTCACCTATCGGAATTGTGGTATTTGAAATTGTGCTTAATGCGAGCGCGATGTTTAATCACAGTAATGCAAAACTGGCTTTATCCATAGACCAAAAACTGCGAAACGTCATCGTTACACCAGACATGCATCGCGTGCACCATTCAGTGATAGTAAAAGAGACCCACTCAAACTTTGGTTTTTTCCTTTCAGTTTGGGACCGCTTTTTTGGGACATACCGAGCTCAGCCTAAGTTGGGTCATGATGATGTTGTTATTGGTGTGCCGGAAATTAGAGACGAAGAAGAGCAAAGATTAGATAAGCTTTTAACGCAGCCCTTTCGCTACAATAAAGAGAAGAAGTAATGGTTGAAAAAATATTGTTGGATGAAGTATGTCAACAAAACGAATAGACCAAGCCTAAACCCCTGTTAAACACTACTTCATCCTCATGATGTGTAAGAACAGATTAGTTTTCTGCTAGCTGACGCTTTTTGTTTAACTGAGTAATACCAACAAATAAACCAACAACACCAAGCACTGCACATGCCAAAGCATTGGTGTTCATTACTTGCTGTGCCTCTATTGAGCTGTATAGAAAAGCAAGGCTGAAGAAAGTGGTGGCAAAGCTCAAACCTGTCAGTACGCTGAAACCAGCAAAACTGGCCAAGTCTTTAAAATCGTTCATAACGAGTCCCTGTTTACAATCCTTAATCGAGTGTTGTGAAAATAATAATTAACGAAATATTTGGCGCGATTGACTATGTTTTCGCGCATTCCATAACCAGATAGATACCCCAAATGAGAACCCTAAAAACAGTGTCTTCATTTGTAGGGCGACGTTGTTATCTAATATTTCTAATGTATAGTGAGCGTGGGAACTAAAGATAACATTGGTTATAAGAATCAATAACATAACGACTAGGCCAGAGCGGCGATGCTTGACCAATAGATACGCTGCTAATAAGTCCAATAGTCCCAAAGCGCTCCAATACATATTCAACCAGCGTGGCGCAAAATCGTAAGGTAAAAAGCCACCAACAATGTTGTCATAAAGATGAACCACTCCGCCAACTGTCATAAAAAGGCATAAGAGAAACACGACGAATTTATCCATTACCGTTTCCTTATCTGAATGAATGAGCAAAGCATATAGAAGTCACTTAAACATTTGTAATCCCATCGCCATTTTTGAGATCGACAGTGCCATTATCAACACGATGAGAACAGTAACGGCTGCTCTACCTTCTTTATTTAGCATAGTGTTTGCTTTGTCATTGTCCCAAATCCGCCAATGCAACGACAGAATCCTCCTTTAAATCACGCCTTGGTTTATCAACTCTCGTACCTTTTCCAGCCCGCGCTGAAACACAGTATGTGCATTCGCGGGAAGGCCGCTCTCGACATCGTGCCAGAAGAACGCGAAATCATGTCCACCATCGTCTTGCGTATGAAACAGCCATGAATTAGCGAGGTCAGCACACTCACACAAAACAAAATGCCATACTTGATTTTGAAAGCCACTGTCCCATGAGCATAAATATCGTGCGGAACGAACATGTGTGATACCAGACTCCTCAGCGAGCTCCCGCTTGGCCGCTATGATGTAACTTTCATCAAACACTTCAACAGTGCCCTTGACGAGCTGAACACCCGCCAACGGATGTTTAAAAAGTAGGATCTCTTGATTTTGATTACGTAGAACGACGGGGCAAACTTTATCGATCACAAAACCACTCCTTCTTATGGCTTTAGCTTTCTCTGGATATAAAAAAATCGCATGAAGCTGCATGATTCATTCCTTTGAATTCTGGCGACATTCTAGTCAACGAGTCCCTCGAACAAAGCATTAACATCACGTTGTGATAACTAAACCCTTTAGAAATGAACGAGATGAGATGTAACTCACTTTTGCGATGCAAATAGGAGCCATTAAATGAGTAGCCGTAACAAAAAAGCAGAACCTCGGTTCTGCTTTTAGTCGGTGGAAACATCTCATTTACTTGGTCTGATGAAGCTCATACTTGTGCAGCATTGCTTGCTGGTGCCCAGCAATTTCCGCCACTTGCTCAGAACTCTCAACCATAGACTCAAGCTGCAGCTTTGTGCGTTCGCCAAGATCAGAAATATGTGTGATGGATTGAGATACATCTGCCGTCGCTCGTTCTTGTTCTTCTGTAGCAACTGAGATTTGCCCAACACGTTCTTGAATGTGCTTAACCGCGAGGTTGATATCAGAGAATGTCGATTTCACTTCATTGCTGGACTGTAGCGCGTGGGTCATTTCTTCTCTTGAATCATTAACTGCTTGGCGCGAGCGCTCTGCGGCAGTAATAAGCTCGCTCATCATTTCTCGGATGTTCGTAGTTTGTTGAGAGGTATCACTTGCAAGTTTGCGAACTTCATCAGCGACAACCGCAAATCCACGCCCTTGCTCACCAGCACGGGCAGCCTCTATTGCCGCGTTGAGAGCAAGTAAGTTGGTGTTGTCCGCGATCCCACTGATCATATCCACCATTTCACGAATCTGTTTAACACGCTGGTCTAGCTCTAACATTGACTGTTCATTTACATCCAAAGAGCTTTCTAATGACTCCAAACGTTCGCGGTTTTGTTCCACGACTTGAACCCCTTTTTCAGTGTGTTGGGTTGCAAGGAGCGAGTCCTGTGAAGATGCATTTGTCACCATTGCTATTTCACGAATAGAGGCTTCAAGCTGCGTTATGGTCGTGATCATACTCGACAACGCTTCATTTTGTGTTGCCAACCCATCACTTGTTTGTTCGGCTGCACTGTGACTTACTTCTGCCGTCTGATAAAGCGTTTCACAATTGCGCGTCACCGTTTGAATGGAGTCATGTGTGGAATCGATTACTTGATTCAACTTTCGTGCTACTTCTTTCAGCTCATAGGGGCCAACTTCTTCTGCCTTGTCACGAAAATCATGTTCGGTAAGTGCTGAAAGACGCGTTAGTACATTCCTTAACCCTCGGTTTGTCCATGACTTGAGACTAAACCAAGTAACAAGAATAATAAAAGAAATCACACACGCCGCAAACACGAGCACAACGCTCACCGATTCAATGGTCTCGTTGACCACCCGCTCCTTTTCATCGATCAACTGACCAGCGGTTTGGGAGATTTGATCAAGTAACCGCATGGTTTCATCCGCAAGCATCGAAGCCTGTTTAAACTCTGAACGTTGCAATTCCCCTTGTTCTAGTTTGGCGAGGATCAAACGCAGCACGCCCTTTTCACTAAAGCCTTGTTTCACCATCTCATATGGTGCGGTTAAGCTTGCATATTCACTTACTTCAGGATGGAAAGATTGGAAGTCTTCATAGGCGAGTTTAATACCTGCTATGCGATTTCGCATTTCTCGGTATTCTTTTTCGGCTTTGTTTAATTCTGAGTGCATCATCATGACTAAGAACGTACTTTCCATTGAGCTTGCAGAAGCAATGAAACGGTTAGCGGCATCGCTCGACTCAGGATTATCAGCACTAAGGAACGAACTGATTCGATTCATTTCCGGGCCGATAGAGCTAAGCCCATAGCGAAAACCACCAACAGCGGCATCAATATCCATTTGAATTTGTATCACCGAAGATTGCTTCAACAAAATGGACTGCGTGATGTTATGTAAACGCGCTAGTTTGGTGTCTAACTCCTCCGAGAGTTGCTGAGCTACACCAGACGCTTTCACAACCAAAGTTGTGCTTTGAGTTGCAAGAGAGTCGATTTGCTCTTTTATGAGAGGCAACTCTTTCGGCTCAGTAATCTGCATACCATGGTTGAGTAGCTTAACCATCTCCAATACATTCCTGGTTAACTTTGCGTTTGCCATCGCGATTGGTAATGCTTTTTGCGACAAGTCTTCAAATTGTTCCCCTACCTGTTCCATTCCTTTGAAACTTGAGACAGAAAGGGCTATAACAAGAGCAATGATAGTTAAAAATGTTGCACTGACAGCCTGAATCAGTGAAAGTGATGTGCGTGAGCGTTTTCGCTTTGCCATAATCAATTTTTATTCTTTCTTAAGGTTGAATCGGTTCTGCAGTGATTCCGTCACATTTGTGAGACAAAACCGTGATTTGCAGCCCATACTATGGATTGGTTATGACACTAATATTTCAGTTGTGGGTCATAGAGATGACAGGTGGTGATTTGCGTCGAGTATATTTTCCTTTGATAATCAGTGTGCTACTAAGCGCCTGCTCTTCTGGGCCTGAGCCTAGTGAGCAAGCACAGGTGACAACACCTACAAATCAGCTATTGTCGGACAACCCTGACTTGTTCGACTTTTACACAGAGTGGCACGGCACGCCTTATCGCTTAGGCGGGACACAGAAATCTGGAATTGATTGCTCAGCATTTGTACAAAAAGCGTTTGTTGAGGCTTATCAGCTCTCGTTACCGAGGACAACTAGGCAGCAATCAAAGCAAGGTGTGGAGTTAAGTTGGACAGATGCCAAGCAAGGGGATCTAGTGTTTTTTAAAACAAGACGTACAACTTATCATGTCGGAATTTACTTGGGTAACAAGCAGTTCATGCATGCATCGACGTCTAGAGGTGTGATTATTTCAAGAATCGACAACCCATACTGGGCATCTAAGTTTTGGCAAATAAGAAGAGTTACAATGTAACTCCTCTCACTCTTTAACCGGACATTGCTGTAAGTTAAAACAATATCAGTCGTAAGTCGCAACAGCATTATCGAACAGATTTTTGACCAGAGCGATGTATTCATCAAGGAACGTGATCTGTTCATTGGTCGCTTTTTTATGCCATACCCCAGCCAATATCTCACCAAGATCTTCAACAACTGCATCAGCCTCTTTCAACAATTTGAAGCGTACGCTCGAGTGAAGTTCTGGATTTTGCTCAAAAATCGCCATGATGTTTGAAGCCACCATATCGGTGACAACATCTTCGATGCTTTCGGATCCAGTGTCGCCAATTTCGGTCGTAAAAATATCTAGATTTAGAGACAAGTGCTCGATAAGAGCGAGATATCCATCGGTTTCTAAAACCACTGTTTTTCTCCGTTTATTGCAAGCCTTCGAAGCTGAAAGCAGAATAGTTTCAATAGTAAGACATGCCGAGAAAATTTCATTAACTTATTTCATATTAACAAACATTCACGAACCAACTGGATGATTTTCAAACAATTGAGCTTTGCTTCACTGAATTCGGATACAGGGTTTCTTCAAACCTTTTTATATTTCAGCCATTTTCATGCAAACAGGTTTGGTTACGACCATTTTCTTTTGCACGATACAGCGCAGCATCGGCACTCTTTAACCATTGAGTGTGAGTTTCAAAATAAGGCTTATACTCGCAAACACCAATACTTATCGTGTAATTAATCAAAAAATCTTCCACTTTCACGATCTCTTGCTCAATTCTTTTGCGCAAACGCTCTGCGAAATAGCAAGCTTGCTCCTGGTTTGTGTGAGGAAGTAGTACGGTAAACTCTTCACCACCAAAACGACCGCAGATGTCACTGCTTCTTGCTGTTTTTCTCAACAAGGCAGAGGTTCGACGAATGACTTCGTCCCCTGTCGGGTGACCATAAGTATCATTCACCTTCTTAAAGTGGTCGATATCGAATATTACTAATGAGCATGGTCCGTCGATAACTTTTAAGTGAGCAAATTCATCTTTCAATGATTGCTCCCAATAAGCGCGATTAAATAAACCTGTTAAACCATCTTTGCGACTGATTTCCGACAAATGTTGATTTGTTTCTTTCAAATGAATGCGATTTCTCGCAGTTTCAGAAACATCATTGACTTGAATCGCTATGTGGCTGACCTCTCCTGAGAGCCCAATTAACGGCGTGATCACGATATCTTGATACATAAAATCACTGCTGTTTGAAACCGGAGAAAAATTGTTGAACTTAAAAAGATACGGTCGGTTTTCCCAGCTAGAAAAAGAACGAGTTTCCAGATCGGCGGCAGCTTTTATCTTGGTTTCTAGCCAAGTTCTTGGCAGCTCTTCAAAATGCTCAAATAAACATTCACCAAGAATTTCTTGTGATAGAATGCCACTGTATGACTGCATAAAACTGTTCCACACACACACTTTATACTCTTGATCCAAAACAATAAGCCCTGAATCCATCGTATCGAGAATTTGTGTGACCCAATGAAAGTCTGCTATGTCCAGCGTGATATCGGACATTAGATTAGCTCCATGATTTCATAGATTATTTCTACGGATGGCTTATCAATTAAAAACAGTACCTCGCACTCGAAATCGAGCGCTTCTGCCATGTAGGTGTATTCGATAGTAAAGAGCTCACCCAACTCGCCTTGCTCTTCACAATAAGGTGTTAAGGTATCCACAATGCCTGGCTGACGAAGTGAGAACTGCTTGTCGAGTTGATCGCCTAACGACGTGAGAAATGACGAAACCAGTAGGTTAGAGATATTCAAGATGATTTCATTATGAGGCGTAAACTCAAGGAGGTAACCTAATTTTTCCCCAATCTGATTGATATCCCTACCACGTAAGCACACCAGTGCCTCTCCGTGAATACCACCACCGACAAACCTCTGCGCTACCGCAACGGAACTGTCACGCCCAACCACATCAACCAGTGTCATATGAAGCTCGCCGTAGGACAAAGGTCCAACATGAGGAACAGGAAGTTGGATGAACTCATGTAAATGGTCGGCCATAATCGCAGCCCCTTTACCAAGGGCAATGTTCGCAATTTCACGGAATTTGGCTAGTAAGGAAAGCTCTTCGCAACCCTGGTTTTTAGAATCAACCGAATGACTAGGTTTGAACGCATAATGCAGCCCTAATTGTTCGTATAGTGGGAGCACCTGCTCTTCTGTCAGAGGCTTAGCGATAAAAGCTTGAGCACCAAGATCGAGACAGCGCTGTTTTGCCTCTTGTTGAACATCTCCAGAAATAATGACGATTTTGGTCGGGTACTGACTAACAGGTAATGATTCGAGGACCTCAAAACCATCCATTATGGGCATCGTTAAATCGAGAAACAAAATATCGATATTTTGCTCAGCAAGAATATTAAGCGCCTCATAACCATCTTGCGCTTCAATAAGATGCAATGATGTATCTTGTACGATAGAACGCGCAATAAGCTTTCTTGCAACAGCTGAGTCATCACATATCAGTATTTTCATGCCACCAATGGAACTAACGTCAAAAAAATCATAATACCTGTTGTAAACGTTCATCTCCATATGCTAAGCCAACAAATCAGAGGCTTATAAGCGATTTGATTCACATTTATACAAATTGACTACACTAAGAGGAAGGTTTCTTTACTAAGTATGCTCAACATAGCGCCAACTCCCTGCTATTTATCCTAAACTATTGGTGGTCAAATAGATTCGCGAGGTTTTGTATGTGGCAAGCAATATCGCAACAGCTTTCTGATACTTTATTGTTCGATTACCAGATCACGGAAAAAGTAAGACTGTCTGGTGGGGATATCAGTGAAAGCTACATGATCAATGATGGCGAGCAACGTTATTTTGTGAAAATTAACGATCGCGAGTTTTTGTCTAAATTTGAGGTAGAAGCTGAAAGCCTGCATCTTTTGCGTGAAACATCCACCCTATTTGTACCTGAGGTGGTATTGGTTGGTAAAACCAAAAATGCCTCATTCCTAATTCTTAACTACCTTCCAACGAAACCATTAGAAGATGGTCCCAACAGCTTTAAATTTGGGCAACAATTAGCTCACCTACACCAGTGGGGCGAGCAAAAAGAGTTTGGTTTTGATACCGACAACTATCTCGGTTCGACTCTACAGCCCAACAAATGGCACAAGAAATGGTGTGTATTCTTTGCTGAGCAACGTATAGGATGGCAATTACAGCTCCTTAAAGAAAAAGGCGTCACCTTGGTTGATATCGATGACTTTATCGATGTCGTAAAACAGCGGCTAGCAAACCATGCTCCGGAACCTTCTTTGTTGCATGGCGATTTATGGAATGGAAATGCGGCACTCACTGCATTCGGTCCTATCTGTTACGATCCTGCGTGCTATTGGGGGGACAGGGAGTGTGATATTGCGATGACGGAGCTTTTTGGTGGATTTCAACCAGAATTTTATCAAGGCTACGAATCGGTTATGCCACTTTCTTCAAGCTATGAAGAGCGTAAAGATATCTATAACCTTTACCATGTTCTCAACCATTGTAATTTGTTTGGCGGCCATTACTTGGAACAGGCTCAACTGGTTATTAATAAAATCATTTCTTATTAATTTGGAAGCCACTGCATATTTCAATATGTAAAATCTCGAGGCACATCACTACAGAAGATCACCCTAAGCTCAAGGTTGAGTTTGGGGTCAAGTTTTGTACTTATTTCGACTCAATTAGCAACAACTCGACCTAATATCAAAGGAGACTTAACTTTGGATTGTGCCTATTTTCCTTGTAGGCAAAGTAAGTAAAGGGCTGTACTTCCTTGATGAATAGTGTGTTTAAAAGCCCTGCGAGATTAGGAGTTGTTGTATGAAAAATTATACCGAAAGGTATGTAAAGTGCCCGCATTGCGGACACTCTATCGGCATTACATTGGATGCAAGTAATGGTGACCAAGAGTTTTATGATGATTGCCCAGCTTGTTGCCACGCTATCCACCTAAATATGCGAGTGGATGAGTTACAAGATAAGGTCGAACTAATTATCGATGACAATTACGAATAACAGCTCGAGCATGTGAACATCAGAAATATAAAAACGCTTAAATGAAAAAGGAGCATTATGCTCCTTTTTCTCATTCTAAAGCTGTTTTGCTGCAAGAACGCGCTCAACAGTATCAACAATTGCTTGAGTCTGAGGATCAAACTCAATATTAACACGCTCCCCTACTTGTCTCACTCCGAAAAGCGTTCGCTGCAAGGTTTCTGGAATTAGGTGTACCGAAAAACGACACGCTTCAACTTCACCAATAGTTAGCGAGCAGCCATCTAAACCAATGTAACCTTTCGCTAATACATATTTCATTGATTCTTGCGGCAGTTGAAACCAAATCGTGCGGTTATTGGGCGTATCGATGATATCGACAATATCTGCCGTCAAACTAATATGACCAGACATGCTATGCCCGCCTATTTCGTCACCAAACTTAGCCGCGCGCTCAATGTTTACGCTATCCCCTTCCACCAGCCGACCTAAATTAGTAAGAGCCAATGTCGCTTGCATTAAATCAAAACTGATAAGGTTGCCTTCGATCTTAGTCACAGTTAGACAACATCCGTTGTGTGCAACGGATGCACCAATTTCTAACCCTTTACAAAGTTCATCGCTTAACTCGACAACGTGCGTTTGAAAGCGTTCTTTTTTATCAATTTTAACGACCTTCGCCGTACCCTGAACTATTCCTGTAAACATTTCTTTTTACCTATTGATTTAATACCAACTGTAGTCGAAGACTAAGCTCTAAACACTGCGCTACAGGTCGGAAATAAAGACCGCAGACGATAAAGCCATGGCTTAATGAACACTGGTTTGTTCTCATGCATGCTTCAACATTACCATGATTCGCTGCTGTTCTCAGTAAAAGCGTATCCTTAGCGTGGAGAGCGTCCAGTCAGTGTTATCGACTATTCGCTACCTAGCTATGGAATATAAACATACAATTGTTTATCATTTGCGCGGAGTTTCTCCGAGGCATTTTTTCACCTTATCGTGACTAAAATCAACCATCAGATCCGTTCACCACATCTTTTGCCCTCGAGTACTCTCATTCTTTCAACTTATTGTTCCGCTCTGGAGTATTTTTCGTGCATCGCTATAAAGAAGAAGCATCAAGTCTTATCAAATTGGCGACCCCGGTATTGATCGCATCTGTCGCTCAAACTGGTATGGGGTTTGTTGATACCGTAATGGCTGGAGGCGTTAGCGCCACCGACATGGCTGCGGTTTCTGTCGCTTCAAGTATTTGGCTACCATCCATTTTGTTTGGGGTGGGTTTATTAATGGCATTGGTCCCTGTTGTCGCACAGTTAAATGGCTCTGGTCGTCGAGTGAAAATCCCGTTTGAAATTCAGCAAGGCGTCGTTTTGGCATTGCTGATCAGTGTGCCGATAATTGCAGTCCTGCTTCAAACCCAGTTTATTCTCGGGCTGATGGATGTTGAAGCACTGATGGCTGAAAAAACGGTGGGATACATTCATGCCGTTATATTAGCAGTACCCGCTTTTTTACTTTTCCAAACGCTTAGAAGCTTTACGGATGGTATGTCATTGACGAAACCGGCAATGGTTATTGGCTTTATCGGTTTGCTGCTCAACATTCCTCTAAACTGGATTTTCGTGTACGGCAAGTTTGGTGCACCTGAATTAGGCGGTGTTGGCTGTGGTGTAGCAACCACGATTGTTTACTGGGTCATGTTTGCCATGCTATTGCTGTATGTGATGACATCAGAGCGATTGAAAAGCATCAACCTATTTGGAGAATGGCATCGCCCACAATGGAAAGCGCAAGTTCGTCTATTCAAGCTCGGCTTTCCTGTTGCAGCAGCGCTGTTTTTTGAAGTGACACTGTTTGCTGTTGTTGCACTGCTCGTTTCACCACTGGGTCCTATCATTGTGGCAGCGCATCAAGTCGCGATTAACTTCTCCTCGTTGGTATTTATGCTACCAATGAGTATTGGTGCAGCAGTAAGCATTCGTGTCGGCCATCGACTTGGTGAAGAAAACGTAGATGGCGCGCGCGTAGCGTCACGAGTCGGCATTATGGTTGGTCTAGCTTTGTCCGTTCTCACAGCGATTTTAACCGTCTTGTCTCGCGAGTGGATCGCCGAGCTTTATACTAGCAACCCAGAGGTCATCACTCTGGCGATGCACCTGCTCGTGTTTGCCGCTGTTTATCAATGTACGGATGCGGTTCAAGTGATCGCAGCTGGTGCATTACGCGGCTATAAAGACATGCGAGCCATCTTCAACCGTACTTTTATTGCTTATTGGATTCTTGGCTTGCCAATTGGTTACGTCCTTGGCCGTACAGACTGGATTGTTGAGCCAATGGGAGCACAAGGCTTCTGGCTTGGTTTTATCATCGGCCTATCTTCTGCGGCCTTTATGTTAGGCGTCAGAATGCGTTGGATGCATCGCCAAGAGCCAGAAGTGCAATTGAACTTTTCAGTTCAATAAAAAGTAAAAAAAGCCAGCATCCGCTGGCTTTTTTGATCGAATAATCACACGGTTGAGTATACTTATAACAAGATTACGAAGCGGTTGATTTTGCTCTCTAGACAACGGATACGAAGTTATAAAAAAGGATATTTGTGCGGTCTATTTTATTGTTCTTAATCTTGATTCTTAATGGTTGTGATAACTGGTTCAATCCAGAGAACGCCATGTTTGATAAGTATCATCAACGTGTAGCCAATGTATTGGACGTTCCTGCTATTCCAATAACATTACAGTCTACGGTAACGATTCCTGCGAAACGCGTTTTGTTCAAGCCATTGCCAAGGCTATCTATTGGCCTGCTAGAGAGCTATCAATTACGACAGTGCGGACTCTTCAATTTACTTGCTGAGAAAAACTCGCAACTTGGAAAGGTGCAGGATGCCTTTCATGATTTTGATTATCAAACTACCCTTTTAAGAGTCATGCATCGATGTTTATCCGAATTTCCACTTAGCGATGAAGAACGCGCGACATTGACAGAGCTTTACTCAACCAAGTGGCAACATTTAGACATTCATCTCGACAACTTACTACTCGTAAGTGACGCCATGCAAAAGCAACTAACTGCCTCTGATTGGCTATCTCAAAATACGACGAATGATATTGCACGCATTAACGATGTCTATCGTATTTTCAGCGAAATGTATGATTTACCCCACCGCGCGGTCTCACGTCTACCCGATGTGGAAGTTACGCAATATCAAGAAGAGTTAGAGAAATCTCGTTTACTCGGACGACTTTACTATTCAATGGTAAACACATCCCTTTGGTTAAAAGCAACAACTCAGCTACTTGAGCAGAACCAGAGCAACGTATTGTGCGGGCCGAACAGAGACACCACCCAGTTCCGCTACTTAAGAAATGTCTTTCAATCCATTTACGTTGAAGAAGTGCAACCTTATTTGGCTTATTTAGACAGTACCTATCAACAACTTAATGATGGTGCCACTTTGGTGGAGAACCGTATGCAACTCCATGGTCACCAGTACGGCATCATTGAGGCACATAGGACATTTAGGCAAGAAACCCTAAACCACGTTCAGTTTTGGCAGGGTCTCTTCAAACGATGTGGCGTAACCGTTGGCAACTAGTAAGTGCAGAGCGTTCTATTCCTTCAACCTTTCACGCAAGAATCGAGCAAAACGTGGTTTACCAGTATGTGTAAAACCGTTATATCTAAATGTAATGGTTGAACCAATTTTCGGAGGCTGGCGACGCACTTCATCGGTAAATCCGCTACCGATGTAAAACTCAATGCCATTTGGTAAGCGAACTAACATTGCTCCCATCATACCTAATAAGCGCCCTGTTCCTGGCTTATAACCCACAACTAACGCTTCATCATCTGCGTATCGTTTTAGTTTAAGCAAATCACTACCGCGTCCAGCCTGATAGCGGCTTGATACCTTCCGCAACATCACCCCTTCACCGTCGGATATTGAAATTTTATCCAACTGTGTAAACAGATGAGCTTCATTTTGAATGGCTCGGTGCTCGACATATTTGATATGAGGCTGGTCGACTTCAAGCACTAAGGCTTTGATGTTGTAATAACGCTTCCGATAATCACCAGCGGAATATGGCATATCAAAGATCATAAAGTCGATATGTCGCCAAGCAGACTCTACAGGAGTTTTATCTAATACCGTTTGCTGAACAAGATGGAAGTTACCTCTCCCAGCCCAAAGTTCACCGTCCAACGGATAATCAGGCAAAGGTCCTGTAAACCAATCTGGGGCGTAGATTCGATTACCATTTCTCGTCACGAGATGTTGCCCAGTCCAATAAGCGCGAACACCATCAAGTTTTTCGCTATACCAATATTCAGACACATCAATGCCATCCTGATAGCTTTGTGCAAGAGAAACTGGTGGTGCGAGAGAAGTATCCGCTTGAGGCTGTGAAGACGCAGCCATAACAGCCAACGCAATTAATGTCATTTTTAATGGCATAAGAAGACCTTGTACAAAAAATCGCCTTTATTGAAACGTAAGTCCTCTCGATGACCTATTTATTACTAGTTATTCTTCGACTCATAACAATCAACATTAGTAATAATTTGCAAAGATAATCATAAACTTTATGACAGGTTTTGCATTTAGTCGTTACACGTTATTCACGTAAGGCGGATGGTTCGTCAATCGAGGTGGAATCTAATTATGATGCCCCCCGCTCTAACGACTTCTTTCGGCTCAACACCTCTTATAAGCAAACCATTTCTGTGTGCGTTTTTGATTCTCAATTTGAGAATCAGTCCTTTCTCAAATTGAACAATATCATTAACAATATTTAACTATTTGATTTTTAATTAATTTCAAATTGGCACGTTACCTGCTCTATATCCAATTAGAAAAACAAACGGAGACAGAGTCATGGAATTACGCAAACTAGAAATCAATCAAGACAAGTTAGCCATTGAGTTTTTTGGTGACTTAGACGCAAGTGGCTGTCGACAAGCACAACATCACATTGATGAAGTAATTCACAACAATCATCACAAAGAAGTCGAAATTAACCTACAGCACGTCCAATTTCTTGATTCTTCAGGGATTGGTGCCATTGTTTACTTATATAAGCGTCTAGTTGAACGTGAAAGAAGCATGAGTATTGAAAACGTATCAGGCCAACCTTTAGAAATCATGAGCTTGCTTCGTATCAACCATGCCATTCCCGTTAACTCAAAAGGACACTAAAAATACCGGTTTAAACGGAGGTTGGCATGGTAAATCTTATACGACGATATGCAGTAAGCGGTCTTGTTGTCGGCATGTTTGGTTGTTCGTCGTTTGACTACCCAGAACACGGGAAAGGTGGCTTGGCGGAAAGCTATCAAGATATCTCGATCGAGAATTATCAGTTTTCCCCAGTGATGCCTGACGAGCCTTTAGGTCCAGAACATGGGTTAAGGTTTGATTGGCAACTGACCAAGTTACATCTAGACGCACTAATCCAAGAGGGCGCGCGCTGGTGTTTTCCTGCGGCAGTTGTTCAGGCCCTTGAAAAACAAAATAGAATTGCGCGCGAGTTAGAAGGTGGGCTTTTACTCGACGCTGTCAACGACCTTGTGATTCAGCGTCGACGCTTAAACCAGCTCGAACAACAACTCGACTACGTACTGAGCCAAACCACTTGCACACCGCCCGATGATATTGAAGCTCTACGTAGCGACCTAAACATAGTCTCGGATATCTATGCACTACTTAATATCGACAACCAGTTTGCTGTCGATTCAGCAGAAATCAACCCGAAGTACATGGGACATTTGGCAGAAGCAGCCTACATTTTACGTGACCACCCCAACCTATCTCTTGTAGTAACGGGGCATGCGGATGCAACTGGAACACCCGATTACAACCAGAAACTTGCTCAAGCGCGTGCGGAACAAGTAAAGCGTTACCTAACCGTATTTGGTATCACTTCAGAGAGAGTCACTACCAAATCTGTCGGAGATAACCTGCCACTCTATGAAGGTGAAACATCCGCCGTGCGTTTAACTAATCGTCGAGTAAGCATCGAGGTTATTAGCCCTAATTCAGATAGCGATAGCTCAATAAACCGCAACCCAACGGCAGGAGGCGCGCTATGAACACGATGAAACCATTTATCCTCTTAATGTTGTTGTGTCTGGTCGCGTGGGTACCTTCTTCCATAGCGGATGAGAGCAATACTGTTAAGGTCGGTGATTTAATACAGATTAACTTACCTGGAGAGGCGTCGTTAAACCAAGGGTTTCAGGTTGATCGTCGTGGACGAATTAATTTACCAGAAGTCGGCCCTGTATTAGTGGCCGGCTACAATGAAAAACAACTCCAAGACGTGATTATCGACAGGCTAAAGACCGTGTATCGTGACGTTAACAACGCTCGAGTTTTTATTAAACAGCAACAGTTGTTAGTGTCCGTTCAAGGCTACGTGGTCAAACCCGGTGAATATACCTTACCTTCTGGGTCCAACATTCAAATGTTTGTGTACGAAGCTGGCGGCCTGCGCGCTGGGGCTCAGCTTGATAAAATGATCGTGAAACGTGGAAATAAAAACATTGAATTTGACTACAAACGCTTCCTTGATACGGGTGACAATAGCCAGCTGCCAAAACTAGAATCACTGGATGTCTTATTTGTCCCCGCTTCCCCACTCGTAGGGAATATTGAGCAAGAGTTTGATGCAGCAAAACTCGCGAATTCAGGTGACAGCGCAGATTCCGCTCGTGCAATCAAAGTCTTTGGTGAAGTCAACGCACCTGGCTCGTTCTCATACAAGCCAAACACCACGCTAGTTGATGTCGTAATGCGAGCTGGCGGCGTGACACGATATGCCAGTGTTGAGCAAATTCGCGTGATAACAAACAATAACCCAACCATGTTTAACCTGAAAAAGTACCTTGATACTGGAGACCAAAGCCTACTGCCAGAGATCCTGCCAGGTGCCACCATCTTTGTCCCAAAACAGGAAGAAGAAATCAAAGCAGGTGCAAATGTGGTTTACGTGATGGGTGAAGTCGCCCATCCTGGGGCATACGAAGGCAAGCAAGGCGCTAGCTTCATGGATATCCTCGCCAACGCTGGCGGGCCCACTCGCTACGCAGAATCTCGCCAAATTCGCGTTATAAAATCCGATGGCAAAGTCATCAAATTCGATCTTACCGCGCATACAGAAGGACTATCTTCAGCCAGACCACCAAATGTTGGACCAGGAGACGCGATTTTCGTACCGGAGAAAACCGATTTCAATGAGAAGTCTTGGTTAAAAGTAGCACCTAGTCGAGCGGTCGCAGTGATGGGAGAAGTTGTTCGCCCTGGACGCATCGAGTGGTCAGACGAAATGGATTTGATTGATCTGCTTGCACACGTTGGAGGCCCAACTCGACGAGCTGATACCACCAAAATTGAAGTCGCCAATAACGGTCAAATGACACAATTTGACTTAGACCAATACATTCTGGATGGCTCACCAACATCAAGCCTACCTCAAGTTTCCGCTGGTACAGTCGTAAGGGTACATGCATTGCCTGACGACCCATCCGATAATAAATCGCAATGGGTAAGCCAAAGCTCTGACGCATCGATATACGTTTTCGGGCAAATCAATGCACCTGGGCGCTATCGTTTCACTGAAGATATGCATTTTCTGGATATTTTGTCTGCCGCCGATGGACCGACAATGGATGCAGATATTCACAACATCCGTGTCACACACCGAGGCCTAGGTTATGCCAAAGTGAGTAAATTGAATTTATCGATGTACTTTGAAACAGGTGATGAATCAATTCTGCCCCACGTTCGTCCTGGTGATACCATTTACATTCCAGAAAAAAACAAAAACTGGTTAGATCGTTCAAAAGAGTCCACGGTACGCGTATTAGGTGAAGTAAGAGACCCAGGGCGATACGTATTCAATGACAACATGACTGTGCTTGATCTGTTAGCGGAAGCAGGAGGACCAACTGACAATGCCTACCTTGAAAAGATCAGTGTGGTCAATATGTCTTGCTGCCAGGGCCAAGCCCGAACATTTGATTTGGTGAACTTTAGTAAAACAGCCAACATTTATGAGCTGCCAGTCATTCGCGCAGGCGACACGATTTACATTCCCCATAAAGACGAAAGCTTTGTTGAAAAAGCGAGGGCCGGATTAAGAGATATTTTACAAATCACCACAACCATCGTGTTAATAGGAGCGTTGTAATGACTATTCCTGCAACTCACGCTGAGATTGAGCAAATTTATCTTCAGAGTGAACAGAAAGGCCACAAAACGATTTGTGTTGTGGGTTGTAAATCTGAAGATGGTGTCACTTCCGTGGCTTCATCTCTTGCAGAGCGCTTGGTTTTAGCAGGCCACAATACTTTGTATGTAGACCTTAACTTATTCAAACCCGCTTATCACACTGTTCACGAATTTGATGATGACGAGAAGGTTGGCCATTTGATCACACGAGAGAATACACACCAAACTTTAGTCGGCCTCCCTGCTCCGTCTCTCGCCAGTACTCAGTTAGCGTACCGAGACCCAACAACGCTGAAACAAAACATTGCACAATGGTTAACGCAGTACGAGCGCGTCGTGATAGATACATCACCACTTCTTAGTGTCAACCGAAGCAATATTGCGCCTCAAGTGATTGCTGGCGTATGTGATGCTACTTTGTTAGTAGCGCATTATGGCTCTACGACTGCAACCCAGCTCGAGCAAGCCAAAAAGCTACTCGATGCTAGCGATGCGAACTTGATTGGTTCTGTACTGAACATGAAGCACACTCCAAGCCTGAAAGATGAGTTAATCCGCCAAGTTTCCAAGCTGCGTTTCTTACCAAAAAAGTGGAAAGAAAAACTGTCTCAGCAAATTAAAAAAAGCGAACTGTTTATGTTATAGGGAGCGCTATTATGACGATAAATAATACATTGACTATCGAGCAAGAATTAGTGGATGAGCATATTCTTCAGCAAATGATCAAAGATACGTGCGCCGAAATCATCCCTACCTTGATTGATCACTATGTCGAAGAGTCACGCGATCGCATGGAGAAAATAGAGCAAGCATTAAGCACAAAAGACCTTCAAACATTAGAGTTCGAGGTTCACACACTGGGCAGTTCTGCTCTCGCTCTAGGCAATCGAACGCTTTCAAGACAAGCAAGAATGATTGAGAAGTACTGTGTCGAAGGAAAAATACCAAAAGCATTGGAGCTTTGTGAAACACTTCCTCAACTCGCCAATGAATCGTTTGATGCGTTAGAAAAGCGAAAAGCTCAAGGGTTTGAGTAGTATCAGTGTCTTACTCCCTAGCGAAGCATCGCGTTTGATAAAGCGCGATGCCGACATCATCTCAGAAATTTAGGCTCCAAATTCAGTCACCCTCGCCAAGCCACACACCTTGAAATTATTTGGGTATAACTTAATCAATTAAAAAGTATGGATTTTTCGCAAATTTCCTACCTTGTGCTAATACTTAAATAACGCTTTTCTCAAATTGAGAATTTTCAGCACTAGAGAGCTATAAACCACTCATAATGCCAAATAGTAGTGCTGACAAAAATCATAAAAAATGAAACAAACTACGTTGGGATGGGACTATGAGACCAAGGGTGTTACTGGTAGAGGACTCTACTTCACTAGCCATACTTTATAAGCAGTATGTGAAAGACGAACCTTATGACATTTTTCATGTCGAGACAGGTCGCGAAGCGATTCAATTTATTGAAAGAAGCAAACCTCAGCTCATCATTCTCGATTTGAAACTGCCCGACATGTCTGGCGAAGACGTGTTGGATTGGATCAACCAGAATGACATTCCTACGTCCGTTATTATTGCTACGGCACACGGCAGCGTCGACTTAGCCGTTAATCTAATTCAAAAAGGTGCGGAAGATTTCTTAGAAAAGCCCATAAACGCTGATCGCCTAAAAACATCAGTCGCATTGCACCTCAAACGCGCCAAATTGGAAGATTTGGTGGAAAATATTCAGTCCAAGTTTGATCGCCACAACTATCACGGATTCATCGGTTCAAGCCTCCCGATGCAGGCGGTATACAAGACCATTGATGCTGTTGCGCCAACTTCTGCCAGTGTGTTTATTGTGGGAGAAAGCGGCACAGGTAAAGAAGTTTGTGCTGAAGCCGTCCACCGCCAGAGCGACCGTAAAGACAAGCCTTTTATTGCAATTAACTGTGGGGCTATTCCACGAGATTTGATGGAAAGTGAGATTTTTGGTCACGTTAAAGGGGC
Organism: Vibrio sp. 704; assembly: GCF_033339295.1. NCBI lineage: Bacteria > Pseudomonadati > Pseudomonadota > Gammaproteobacteria > Vibrionales > Vibrionaceae > Vibrio > Vibrio sp. 704. The sequence goes on from NZ_JAWOUH010000005.1 coordinate 149,824, forward strand.
CTTTACTGGAGCAACAACAGATCGAAAAGGTGCGGCGACGCTGGCACATGGTGGTACGCTTTTTCTTGATGAGCTGTGTGAAATGGAACTTGAGATGCAAAAGAAGTTGCTCCGTTTTCTACAAACGGGCACTTACACCCCTCTTGGTGGCACTCGAGAAATGAAAGTAGATGTGAGAATCATTTGTGCCACTAACCGAGATCCATTAACAGAAGTAGAAGAAGGTCGTTTTCGTGAAGACTTATACTACCGTGTGCACGTTATACCTATCGATATGCCCCCATTACGTGAACGAGGAAGTGACATCGTCACGCTTGCCAAGCACTTCTTGACCACTTACGCCAAACAGGACAAAAAGAAATTCTCAACAATCGACAGTGAAGCTCAACATATCATCAAGCATTACGAATGGCCGGGTAATGTAAGGCAACTACAAAACATCATACGTAACATTGTGGTGCTTAATAACGACGAAAAAGTCACGGTGAGCCACCTACCCGCTCAACTTACTAAAAAGTCTAAAGTGACGAAAACAACGACGCCTGCGCATGTTGCTCAAGAGTCAGCAAACATTGCACCAATCACACCACCACCTGTTTATACTGAGGAACCTTCACCTTCTGCGGTCGAACCTTTGATTACCGCAGCGGAGCTGCCTGGTACACCGTCCTCTGCTGCTACCTCACCGTACTTTAACTCTGATGGAACCATTCGCCCTATGTGGCAAGTAGAGCGTGAAGCAATTCAGAACGCAATTGCGTACTGTGATGGCAACGTCCTCAACGCCGCTGTCATGCTGGAGTTAAGCCCATCTACGGTTTACCGAAAAAAACAAGCGTGGGAAGCGGATGAAATTAATCTCGAACAATCTTGATAAACCTGCCATTGGTGAAATTTGGATCTTGCTTGATAGCCGTCTATTCGGCGGCATTGAAAGTCACGTTATCGAGCTAGCTCGGGGATTAATCGCCTTTGGAAACAAAGCTCGAGTTGTGCTAACCACTGAGTATTCGCCAGCCGCTCAGATTGTACAGAAGGCAAAAGAAGCCGCGATCCCTGTGAGTTACTTAAACTATTTGTCTGGCGAGCCCAATAAAGCTTTAAAAATTAAACACCTAACAAGCGCCGTCGCCAATCACCAACCCTCAGTGGTTCACTCCCATGGTTATAAAGCGTCGATTTTGTCGCGCTGCGCCAAACTGCTCACCCGTACGTTTCCTCGTTTGATTTCAACTTATCATGCTGGTGAATCGTCCTCAGGGAAACTATGGCTATACGATTGGCTTGATAGAAGCTCCGGCAGCCTATCTGACCATTGCTTTGTTGTCAGTCCAAGTATTCAGCGCAAAGTTTTTTGTTCTTCAGAACTGCTGAATAACTTTGTTTCGATTCCCAACAGTCAACTCAACTATCAGGAGATCGCTTTTGTCGGCCGATTGAGTCAGGAAAAAGGCGCCGATCAATTTATTGAGGTAGCGAGGCTCTGTCCAACATTACAGTTTAGTGTGTACGGTGATGGCCCGGAAAAAGAGTCGCTTAATCAAACTGCCCCTTCAAATGTGACTTTCTTCGGCCATCAAACCGATATGGAAGGTGTTTGGGAAAATATCAGTGTACTTATCATTTCTTCTCGTTATGAGGGTCTTCCAATGGCGGCGCTTGAAGCCATGTCGAGAGGCATTGCCGTGATGAGCTTACGTGTAGGTCGTCTTCCAGATATTATCCAAACGGGTAAAAATGGTTTTATCGTCGAAGACATTCCCTCTCTTGCTAAATGTCTTCATGACTGGATGTCGATTGGTGAAGCGCAACAATCACTCATTCGCCAGAATGCTCGACAAACCATCATTGATGATTTCTCAGCGCAAAGTGTGATTCCCGTATTGCTACAAAAATATCAAATTGAAACGGATCACTAATCCATATTGGTTCTCAATATGAGAATGATGAGTTCCAAACATAAATATCATATAAGATTCAATCACATAAACTAATAGCATATTTTGGCATCTCTATTGCAGCTCAGCAGTTAACGCAGATTAATGATGAGACAGAGGTGACTTATGACTACGCCAAAACGCATTCTATATGTTCATTATGGTGATAATTGGATTCGCGGCAGTGAAGTGGTGCTTCTGGATCTCATTTCAGGAATCGACCGCAATAAGTTTGAGCCATTCGTATGGTCAAACTGCCAACCATTAATCGATAAGTGCCATTCGCTCGGAATTGAAGCGGAACATTCATCCTTCAATTTGGTTGGTGGTTGGAGCGCTCCACGCTGGGATATTAGCGGGTGGAATAGCCTTATCAAACAAGGCTCAGCTTTGATCGAAAAGCACAGCATCGACTTGGTACACGTCAATAGCGGCGGCCCTTGTCAATGGATGTGTTTGGCTGCTCGCATGAATCATATACCACTTGTCACGCAACTTCATTGCCATTATACATTGCGCGATCGCTTCTCTCTCGGACTTCACCTCTCTCCAAAATTGATTTGCGTTAGCAAAGATGTTGGACGCGAAATTCTTCAGGACGGCTACCCGCAAAACCAACTTCATGTCGTACACAACGGCGTGTCACTTCAAGGCGTGGATACACCCATCGACATTAAAGATCGACTCGGAATCCCATCACAGGCCTTTACCTTTCTGTCGGTGGGTTCGCTGATTAAGCGCAAAGGGTTCGACCGCCTTATTCGCGCAATGCGCATGCACAACTACCACCACCACAACCCTCACCTTGTTATTGTTGGTGACGGCGAAGAAAGAGAAGCATTGCAACAGCTTGCCGCGGATCTTGGTATCCAAGAGCGAGTGCACTTTGTCGGGGAGCAACACAATGCCGGAGAGTGGATGTGTGGTAATGCAGACGCTTTTATTAGCGGCGCCTATGAAGAGGCCTTTGGTCTCGTGCTCGGGGAAGCGGCTTTAGCTCAACTGCCTATCGTGGCTCCTAAAACGGGAGGCATTCCTGAGTTGTTCGAGCATAATCACTCTGCATTGCTGTACCAGAACAGTGGAATGGCGAGCCTGTTAAACGCGATTCAACAAGTCATGCAAGACGCGGCATTAAGAAACAAGCTGGCGGAAAACGCTTACCTACATGCTAGCCAGAACTTAACGACGACTGCATCTATCAACGCTATTGAACGTATTTACGAAGGTGAACTTAATAACAACGCCATTACACCAATGCCAATGACTCACTGCATGAAGCCTCTTTCACGCTGGTTGAGCATCAATTGAGGAGCCCGGTCATGAAACGTGTATTGATGTTCGACGCCATCCCAATGCAAGGTGGATCCAAAATCGCGAATGCAGAGCTCCTTAAGCAGTGCGATAAGCTGAACGTGATTGGTTATCTACTCACTACAAATCCAGAGCATTGGGCGTCACTGCTTAGTGATACACCGCGTGTGCAAGTTATAAAAATAAAACCATCACCATTTAACTCGACTCATGGACTGACCTACTGGTTGATGAACGCTTACTACTTTCTCCAACTTCTCTACGCGTGCATGAAGCTGCCAAAAATAGATAGCTTTTTGGGCCTATCTTGCCCAAGTAATGATATGCCTTTGTACTTACTACGATTAATTAGCAAAAAGCCTGTGGTACAGATGGTTCATGGCCCTATTGGACGATCGAGATCTGCTGGCTACTGCTTAGTAAAAGCATCGGCAATTTACTACTTGGCAAACACCCGCGAATCAATGGTAGAAGCATTACAGGCCTACCTCAAAACAGAGAAGCCAGCCACCGAACGCTATTGGTGTGGTTTGAATACATCTACGTTTGTTAATGGATTATCGAAAGATCGCTGGCCAAAACAAGCGAATCCGATTTCAAGCCGCGTTTTCTGGGCAGCTAGCTTACTAAAATGGAAGAACATCGATCTTTTGCTTGATGCTTTAACACTTGATGAGTCGAAAAAGATCAAATCCACCGTGTGTTACATCAAACCTAACGTGGCAGGTGTGGAATATTCAACACCGGACTTCAACACACAAGGTGTTGAATGGCATGAGTGCCCAAACAACTTAGATGAATTGCGTTCACAGTGTGGTGTGTTTGTTTCCACCAGTATCAACGAACCTTTTGGGTTATCTATTTTGGAGGCTCTCGCTGCAGGTATGTGTGTCGTCATTCCACATGATGATAGTTATTGGGACCGCGTGTTAACTCACGGCCGAAATTGTATTAAATACACGCCTAACAATGTGGCTTCGCTACACAACGCAATTCGCCTTTTGAATGAATCGCCGTGGATGAAAGTAACGATGGGTATCGAAGCACTCAATGTTTCTCAACTATACACAGCCGAACGTTGTTATTTGCCAATCGCCCAGCACCTTGCTGCCGAAATTGCTACCAACAATGATTGCACACTCAAGACACCGCGAGACATCAAAGGATATGATCATGTCTAAAGCAATGACCAACATGACGCTATTTGCTATCGCCTTAGTGATCAATAAAAGCATCAGCCTAATCATGCTGCCTGTATTGCCCCACTTTCTCTCACCAGAACAAATGGGCAAGCTTGAGCTTCTAACAACCTTTGGTGTTGTTACGACCTTGTTTGTCAGTTTCGCTTTGCATGAAGCGCTTTATCGATTCGTCGGCGTTGAAAAGGATCAAAATACGCGCACAAGCCTACTAAACCAGCTGTACTCACTTGCTTTACTCATCGCTGGCGTCGTCGCTCTTAGCTTGCTCACTATCATTTTAATCGCCCCCATTCCCGCGCCTTTTACGCGAGTCGAATTTGCTATTGTTATGTTTGCCATCGTTCTAGAAGGCAGTATTGCAATCGGCACTGCCTGGTTAAGAACACAAGACGACAAAGCAAGAACACTGCTTAACGTCATGGTCACTACCACCATTTTTCAGGTCATTTTTATCGTCGCGGCGCTGTCTGTTCATCCCCATGTTATTTCTGTTTTGTGGGGGGGCTTGTTGGCTGCTATTACTCAATTTGTTTGGCTGCACATCGTTAACCGTTACAATGTCACCCTTCCTAAGCTGACATTGGCAAAACAATACCTAAACTACTGCCTACCAATGATGATGGCCGGTTTAGTAGCATTTTGTCTCAATGGCGCTGAACGCTGGTTCATTGGTGCCAACACTTCTCTTGCGACGTTAGGGATTTACGCGATAGCGGTAAAATTTGCAGTGGGCATGTGTATTTTAGTGCAGCCGTTTGGCATGTGGTGGATGCCACGTCGATTTAACTACTTAGAAGGGCGCAAGAGCACTGAAGCAGTGCGCATCACACACTTAGGTATGATTTACATTACAGGTTTGAGTGTAGTGGTCGGCACATTAGCAATGGTGATGATCACCTACTTACTGCCAGAAACCTATCATGAGGCGGTACTATTCAGCTTATTCTTGCTACCTATCGCCATGTTAAAAGAATGGAGTGAGTTGATTAACATCTCCATTTTGTACAAGCGTCGTACTCGCTGGCTACTGGGTATAAATGTCGTCTCTGCGTGCGTTGCGATTGCTTTGCTGTTTGGCTTATCTTCTCTGGGTATTTATGGTGTGTTCATTGCGCTTTATTACGCACAACTGTGTAAGCTGGGCCTGACTTATGTAGTAGGCCAACAATGTATGACGTTGCCTTTTCACCTAAGTCTGATGGTTTTATTACAGATTATATCCGGTGTGGCACTGTTCCTGCTTCACTCTTCACAATCAATAGGAATCGCCATCGCAATTTGCATTTTGACATGCAGTTTGCTGGCAGGGATAGCCACTCGCTACATGAGTAAAGAGACGCTCAATGCTCTCACTCGATACATAGTGAAACGGCGTGGACAGGTGAAGAGATACTCGTTATGAATGAAACCAAGGTGAGAACAAAACAGTCCATCGCAGCACTGACGATCACTGTCGGTATCGGCCTGCTTTGGGTTGTTATGCCTCATCCCATTTTGATTGTTGCGTTGTGTTTCGCACCACTCGCGTTACTGTTTGTTCTCAATCAAACGTTTTGGCTTGTCACACTGTTCGTTATTTTTTCATTCTTTCGTATTCACGAAGCCTTTCCTGTTATCTATAACTTCAAGATCCCATTACTGTTATCATTGGGGGCACTCGCCGCACTCGCTTTTCACCTTCTTATAAGCCGCCAGATTACAGCTTTTTGGCACCCTTCATTAAAGTGGCTGTGTATATTTTGGGGTCTGGTGATCATCGGAATCATATTCGCTTCCAGTCGTGATATCGCAATAACGGTGTTCAAAAACACCTATTGGAAAATCATCATTATGACGTTGGCCATCACCTGGCTTATTACTAAACCTTCACAGCTCGCACAGATGTCAAAAGCAATTATTTTCGCCGGATTATTGATTGGCTTAGTGGCATTACAAAACGCTGCGAATGGCATTGATTTGGTTGAAGGGACGCGCGTGTCGATAGGACGATCCATAGGTTCAGTACTTGGCGATCCTAACGATTTGGCACTAGTGCTGATGTTTCCCCTTGCCTTTACCGTTAGTCAATTGATGGAGAAGCATTCCCCCAAGCATCTCAGGCTCTTTGCCCTTATCACCTGTTTGGTTTTGTTCTTTGCGATCATTGAGACGCAGAGCCGCGGGGGGTTACTAGGTTCACTGTCTGTATTTGCCTACTTTGCTTTTAAACACATCAAAAGCAAAACATTAGTCTTGGTATTAGGCGCTATCGCAGCGATCGTACTCTACGCATTCGCTGGTATTTCAGGACGAGAATCGGGGGGAGCCGCTGAGGATGGTATAGATGCCTCTGCGATGGGGCGACTTTATGCGTGGGAAGCGGCATTTAAAATGGCGCTGCATCATCCGTTGACTGGCGTAGGTCTAGATAACTTTTACTTTAATTACTATTTCTACAGCCCACACTGGGATGGTATCAACCACGCGGTCCATAGTACTTGGTTTGGCGTGTTAGCAGAAACGGGTTTTGTCGGGCTCGCGGTGTTCATTACTTTAATTGTGTCATTGATCCGCACCTCTTTGCATTCCATCTCATTGTTGACACCAAAATCAGATTACACCCTCTCTGTAGGAGCAAACGCCGTGTTAAGTGGGCTTATCGGTACCATCGTATCAGGCACTTTTCTGACTCAAGGTTTCACCTGGCCAATTTACATTCTAGCGGCATTAACAGTTGTCGTTAGCCGAATTGTTCAAAGTGACTGTCAAAATGAGAAATACTAGTTTCAAACATAAACAAAACCCATAACTCACTGTTTTAAAATGGCTAATTCCTTGGCACGCATTGTGATTACTCACTTAATTAGTAATCAAATAACTAAGACTCAAGGAGAGCCACATGACGGACATCGTAGTATTTGGAGAAGATTTTGGTGGGTTACCCTCTTCCACTCAGCATATTGTCAAGCGACTAGCAGCGAACCATCGAATCCTTTGGGTGAACTCCATTGGCCTTCGTCAACCTAAGCTGGATTCTAAAGACATACAACGTGCGTTAAACAAACTCACTCGTGTATTTCATAACGTAGGCTCACACAAGCCAACATTGGACTCTGAAACAAACCCAAACATTCACATCATCAACTTGCTCACGATTCCTGCCCCTAGTTCTGCATTAGCAAGAAAAGTGGCCGCTAAGATGATGAAACACCAACTCAACAAACAATTACAAGCTCTTGGTTTTGATAAGCCTGTATTTTGGACGTCGCTCCCGACTGCTGCCGATGTTTGTGCAGAAATGAACCCACGTGGACTGATTTACTATTGTGGTGATGACTTTAGCGCTTTAGCTGGTGTTGACCACGACACGGTAGCTAAGCACGAACGTACTCTTGTTAATGCGGCCAGCGTTATCTTTACGGCAAGCGAAACGCTCTCCACCAAATTTCCATCACATAAAACCGTCACTTTGCCTCATGGTGTCGACGTTAGTCTGTTTTCTGAGCCAGCACCGAAGGCCAAAGACTTGCCTGACAACGGCCGCAAAGTGCTGGGCTTTTATGGCAGTTTGTCTGAATGGTTAGATTACGACTTAATTGCCCAAGTCGCAGACCAAGCACCTGACTGGGATCTGGTTTTCATCGGCCCCAACGAACTCAGTGACAATCCGCTACCTCAAAGAAGTAACGTTTACTATCTCGGCCCAAGAGCTCATCACACTTTGCCAAGCTACTCTCAACACTGGGACGCAAGCTGGTTGCCCTTTGTTAATAACGCTCAAATCAAGGCATGTAATCCGCTTAAACTTCTTGAGTATTTGGCAACAGGAACCCCTGTTATCAGCACACCATTTCCTGCATTAATGCCCTACAAACATATGCTTCATGTGGTTCAAGATGTCGAAGACGTGCGTGCCAGTCTCGATCACCTCCTACCGCCACCGACAGATTCAAAGTCATTTGTTCAACAGCAAAGCTGGGAAGCAAGAGCCAACCAAGTTGATAAATTAGTGAGGGCGCTATGAACGATTTAAGAGAAAACCTCAGCGTACTGTTACATGGAGCTTGGAGACGTCGCTACATGATCGTTATTCCTATGCTTGTCTTGCCGGTGCTGGGTTTCATCGTAAGTAAACTGGTTCCGACGACTTATGTTGCTCATACCAGCATGCTTATTCAAGAGACAGCGAAAATGAACCCGTTCCTTCAAGACCTTGCCGTCTCAACAATGCTTAAAGACCGATTGAGCGCACTCAGTACTCTGCTAAAAAGCCGACACGTTTTGTATTCTGTCGCAAAAGAACAATCGTTGATCAATGACGAGATGAGTGCAAAAGAGCAAGAGTTCATCATAAAAGATCTTGCGTCGCGCCTGTCTGTTCAGCCACTCGGTAAAGACTTCATTCAAATTCAATTGCAAAGTGGTAAATCAGAAGGAATGGAGTCGATGCTGCTCTCTGTCAGAGAGCATTTTGTCGAACAGCTTTTGGCTCCTGAGCGTTCTTCGATTAAAGATTCGAGTCATTTTTTGACTATCCATATCAACAAACGCAGGGAAGAACTAGACAAGGCTGAACAAGCTTTTGCAGAGTATAAAAATACTTACTCAGACGCGACACCCGAAATGCAAGCTCAAAGCCTTACTCGCCTTGCTAGCCTCAAACAAACGCTAGCCGAAAAGGAGGCGGAGCTTGCTGGTGTTTCACGAAGTCTAGGCAGTTTGGATCAACAACTATCCAAAACGAACCCGGTTATCGGTAAACTGGAAGAGCAAATCATCGACATTCGTAGTGAACTTACCCTGCTTCGCGCTAAATACACAGAGGCGCATAGTTTAGTGCAAGGTAAGTTGCGAGAATTAAACCGGTTGGAGCAGGAACGCTCGGTACTCTTGAACTCTAAACAACCAGAACTAAACAGTGCTCAACTATGGGATATCGCGAGCAATACCACAGTAAACAGTCTTGGCGAAGCACAGCCTCTACTTGTCTCCCAACTACATCAATTACAAATGATGCGCGGACGTTTTGAAGCACTTACGGAAGAAACCAACAGCTTGCGAGACATGATCCAAGAATTAGAGCGAAATGCGCACCAATTTGGGAGCACAGCGACAGAAATCAACCGCTTAGCTCGTGACGTCGCAGTGAAGAGAGAAATGTATGATGAACTCGTCGAACGCTATGAGATGGCCCAACTAACGGGTTCTTTGGGAGAGTTTGAAGAGAATAAGCGCGTAAAAATCATTGATGAACCGTTCACGCCAACGATTCCAACTAACTTACCTAGTTTTGTATTTGTCATTTTAGGATTTATTGGTGGCGCTGGTTTAGGCATTGGATTAGCGACGATACTAGAGTTAGCCGATAACTCTATCCGCTCTAAAAGAGCATTAGAAAAACACCTTGGTGTTCCTGTCATCACCACTTTACCTAACGTAGTGTACGGAAACTAACCGCCATAAGAACTCATTTACAAGCACTCGGTCGGCGAGTGCTTTTCTTTTACTACTGCCTTATACAGCCTCATAGCATGTCCACTAATATGAATCTCAAATTGAGAATAAACATAAAGTCTCACAAACATCAATATTAACCCATTGTTTTTAAATGATTAATTTTTTGGCACGCAGTCTGCAATTCCTAAATAAACAAAGAACTCAACGAGGGTTTGAAAATGGAATTCAGACAAAAACACAATAACACTAAGCACAGCAAAAAAGTGATATTACACGTCGTGCAACACTTAGCTCCTGGTGGTTTAGAAACGCTCGTACTAGAAATGCTTCGTTTTGCGCAGCCAAACCATTCCGTTTTTGTCGTGAGCTTAGAAGGAAGCAAAGAACATGCACTACAAGGCTGGCAAAAACTATTGCCCTACCAAGGCCAACTGCACTTTCTTAATAAGAAACCTGGATTCAGCGGAAAAACCATCAGTACGCTGACTTCCATGCTCAAAGGACTTAAGCCTGACGTGGTCCACACCCATCATATCGGCCCACTTCTGTATGGTGGTATTGCTGCACGTTTAGCGCACGTACCTGTAGTGATTCATACCGAGCACGACGCATGGCACCTTAATAACAAAAAATCAGCTCGACTACAGTCCCTTTTGCTAACGATGATTCGCCCGCAAGTGGTTGCCGATGCTAACTTTGTCGCCCATCAAATACAGACTAAGTTAAAGTATCGCAAAGTTTGTACTATCCATAACGGGATTGACTGTCAGAAGTTTAAAAGCGGTGACCAAACGGCAACAAGACACTTGTTTGAACTTCCAACCGACAAAATCGTGATTGGCGTTGCCGGGCGTCTAGAAGCAGTTAAAGGCCATAAAGTGCTTATCGAAGCATTCTCTCATCTTACGCCAAACACACACCTAGCCATTGCTGGAGATGGTTCTCAGCGAGCTCAATTGGAAGCACAAGTTAGAACGTTAAAACTTGAAGATCGAGTAACCTTTTTAGGCTTGGTCGACGATATGCCCAGCTTTTACCAAAGCCTAGACTTGTTTTGCTTACCATCACTTCAAGAGGGATTTCCTCTCTCAACCCTCGAGGCTCAAGCATGTGACATTCCTTGCGTCGCGACGGATGTTGGCGGCGTGAAAGAGACGCTCTGTCCGAACAACAGCACACTGGTTGAAGCAAATCGCGTGTTTTCGTTGGCCGAAGCGTTATCACAGCAACTGGAATCATCACACCATTCTCCTCGAACTTTTATTCTCAAACACTTTGATATCAGAGACATGGTGAGTCGCTACTCACGTTTGGCCAAGGAGGCTAGCTATGAATGATTTACTTTGGATTATAGGGTTTGGTTTATCCGCGTTTTTGATTGTCTATCATCACGTTGGGTATCCACTGCTCCTTAAGTGGCTTCCTTTAAAACAGCAAGACGAAACCAAAGCACCATTTGTAGAGCGAGCTTACAAAGCCTCCAAAACAGACAGCCAGCTACCCTCTATTACCGTCATCGTGCCCGCCTACAATGAAGAACAATGGATAGCAGAGAAGATCCGTAACCTTGCGAGCCTAGATTACCCAAGGGATAAGTTAAGAGTAGTGATCGCATGTGATGGCTGCACAGATAACACAGCCGAGATTGCTCAAGCGACAATTCAAGAAGCAATCTGCTCTGATACTCTGTTCATTATTAATGATCACCAAATCAATCGCGGTAAAGTTGCCCTACTCAACGAAGAAATGCGTCATGTTAGCTCGGACATTACCGCACTGAGTGACACGTCGGCATTGATTTCTTGCGATTCTCTGTTGCTAGCTAGTCAGCATTATCAAAATGAGAACGTTGGAGTGGTTAACGCAACATATCAAATAATGAGCACTAATAACCAAGGTGAAGCGGCGTATTGGCAATACCAGTCTCGAGTAAAGCACCAAGAATCCTTGTTAGGTTCAACGATTGGTTCCCACGGTGCGTTTTACACTTTCAGAACTCACTTATTTGAACCACTGGAAGTTAGCACCATTAATGACGACTTTATTCTCCCTATGAGAATCGTTTTGCGAGGCTATAGCGCTATTTACGAGCCAAACATGCTGGCTCTTGAGCTCGAACAAAGCTCAGACGACGCAGATTTCAAACGACGCCTAAGAATTTCAGCGGGTAACATGCAGCAGCTCATGCAATTAAAGAAATTACTGCTACCTCGTTATCGTGGCACTGCCTTTGCATTTCTATCGGGAAAGGTTCTGCGCTTAGCAACACCCTATTTGATGATTGTTTGCTTTATTTGCTCACTACTACTGGCACACAATCCGCTGTTTCAAGTAATGCTGTTCGCACAAGTTGGTATTTACAGCATCGCGCTTATTACTTACTTAATGCCAGCACTTAACACTATTAAACCTTTTAAGCTGATTAGCTACATCGTCATTGGTCATCTCGCCAACTTTATCGGCGGTATGAAGTATTTGCTCGGAATGGAAAATGGACGTTGGAAACGCGTCAACCAATAAGGAAAGCATCATGAAAAACTCACGCTACGATTCAAATGTATGCCACGCAAAAAGAACGTTTGATGTACTGGTTGCAATGCTTATTTTGGTCGTCACTGCACCACTATTCCCATTTATCGCGCTAGCGATCAAAACCACATCGAAAGGCCCTGTGATTTATCGCCAATTGCGAGTAGGACGCTGCACACCAGAAAAAATGGATCTTTTTCAAATCATGAAGTTTCGCACCATGTATATTGATGCAGAGCAACGCTCTGGCGCAGTATGGGCAACTGAAAATGATCCCCGCATCACGCCAGTAGGACGCTTTTTACGCAAAACGCGTTTAGATGAACTACCTCAACTGTTTAATGTGTTGAGAGGTGAAATGTCGATGATTGGGCCGCGCCCAGAACGCCCAGCTTTCTACCAGAAATTAGAAGATGAAATCCCCTATTTTGTAGAGCGCACATATGGCGTGTTACCGGGTATCACAGGCTTAGCTCAGGTTAACCAAGGCTATGATGCATGCATTGAAGATGTAAGACGCAAAGTTGGGTTTGACCACAGTTACGCACTAAGCTTAGGTTCGTTTTACTCTTGGATTTCAATGGACCTTTCAATCATGAGCAAAACATTCGTTGTGATGATTGACGGACGAGGTCAATAACTTCCGGTTCTGGTAACGGTCACTCTTGCCACTGGCGTCGCATCTTTTCTATCGTCGCTGGTGGCACATCATGAATGCTTTGATACGCTCCGTGGCACACTTTAATTTCCACCTCGATGCGCTTCTTCATGCAGTAGTCCATGTAACGCTTCATCTCCCAATGTCGAACAAACGTATTGCTCACAATCACGACTCTCCCTTTGTTCAACCACTTTCTAGTTTGCTGAAAACACCACTCATGCGCTTGAGGTAATTGAACTGGTTCAAAGTGATAATCACCTTCATCATTTTCAAAATACATGTCAGCTTCAAAATGCTTAGCACCAAGCTCTATTGCCAGTTGTTTTGCTAAGGTTGTTTTACCTGAACCCGGAAGTCCACGAATAAGAATGAGTTTAGCCAGTGACATAATGCAGTTTAATGAGGTGGGAATAAGCCTAAACTGTAACGAAATTATTGGAAAAGAAAAGTAGAAATAAAAAATGCCGAGCACATTAGGCTCGGCATTTAAACTCAATCATGGATCGTGTTGTATTTATTTGTAAGCTGGCAGTTCAGTTCTTAACCCTTTCACCAAACTTACGCACATCAACAGCAGAACAAAAGTAAACGGTAACCCTGTTGCAACAACGCCTGATTGCAATGCTTGCAAGGCTTCTTTACCACCAACCCAAAGCATTACGGCTGCAATTGCGCCTTCAATACACGCCCAGAAAATGCGTTGCGGTACTGGTGCATCAATCTTACCACCGGCGGTAATACTATCGATAACCAGCGAGCCAGAGTCTGACGATGTAATAAAGAATACCAGAATCAGCACGATAGAAAGCATTGAAATCACTGAGCTATACGGAAGCGCATCGTAAACATGGAACAGAGTCAATGAAATATCAGTTAGGCCATTTGCACCTAGCTCACCAACTTTATTCACCACTTGGTCAAGCGCAATACCACCAAACACAGACATCCAAATCAAAGTAACAACTGTAGGAATAACGATGACTGCGAATAAGAATTCTCGAACCGTACGACCTTTAGACACACGCGCGATAAACATACCAACAAACGGTGACCAAGATACCCACCAAGCCCAGTAGAATACCGTCCAGCCGTGCATCCAAGTTTCATCTTCACGACCGTGAGGGTTACTCAATGGAATAATATTTTCAATGTAAGCCATTGTTGTGTCGCGTAGCGAGCTCCACGCCGTATCAAACGTGATGAAGGTAATGAAAATAAGCAGCGCAAACGCAACCACCATATTGACGTTACTCAGTAGCTTAACACCACCATCAATACCACGAATCACTGATAGCACCGCGATAAAGGTAACGAAGGTGATCACAATCATTTGTGTACCAATGCCGCCTTCTAGACCAAAGACATGGTTAATACCACTGGTCGCCTGCTGAGCACCCAGACCTAGCGACGTTGCAAGACCAAATAGCGTCGACAAAACGGCAAGGATATCAATAACGTGACCTAACCAGCCCCATGCACGGTCACCAAAAATTGGATAGAACGCCGCGCGCAATGAAAGTGGTAAACCTTTGTTAAATGCAAAAAACGCTAATGCTAGTGCAACGAGTGCGTAAATACTCCAACCATGCACACCCCAGTGGAACATAGTGGCACCCATCGCGAGGGATTTTGCTTCTTCGGTGTATGGTACTGCGTTAAGTGGCATTCCCCACCAATCAGTGAAATACGCGGTCGGCTCAGCCACACTCCAGAACAGAAGACCAATACCCATACCCGCGGCGAAAAGCATCGACAACCAAGAAACGGTTGAGTGATCCGGCGTTGCTTCTTTGCCACCTAAGCGGATTTTACCTAGCGGAGAAAAAAGAAGAGCAACGGCGAACAATAAGAAGAAGTTTGTCGACCACATAAAAAACGCATCAAACTGTTCGATAATTCCGTTTTTTAGACCGTTTAATACGTCACGAGCAGTGGTTGGCTCAACAAGAAGAAGTGAAATCAGACAGAAAACAACGAGCCCCGCACTAATGCCAAAAACCGGATTATGTATATCGAATCCCCACTTTTGAACGTTATCCTGTCCAACCTGATAATCGGTTGTATCAATACTATATTTTTTAAATGCATTATCCATAAATACAAATTTAACGTGAATTTGAAACGCCCCTCAGGTGAGAAGAACTCCAATACCGCCCTCCATTAATTTGAACTCTAAAGTTTTAAAGCGGGACGAATTTTAGCAGCAATCACATATTTTTGCAAAAAGTCGTGATTTATTGCATTTTAAGCTCAATTCGAGACAGATGAAGGGGAAATAATATCAACACAAAAATTATGAGGTCTAACGATTGATTTTGTCGTAGGTTGTAGACTAGAAAAGACATAAGAAAGACTTAAGTTCATAGCCAGTCACTGCGCAAATAGAGAAGACCTGCGCTGATTTGGTTTCACAATTAACGACGAAACCAAATCAGCAAACCTTTCATCCAGCGAGCGTTATAAGAAATGGAAGGTGATGTTCCCTGTTACGCTGCTAACGGTATCGCTATCGCCTTCAATATCCACGCCAAACGCTTGATAACTCGCGCCCACAGACACATTGTCAAGCAAGAAGTATTCGGCACCAACACCATACATATAAGAGACGCCATCATCTTTGTCTAAGTTTCTCAGTCCGCCGTCATAATCAACGTTGAATGCATTGATGCCGCCTTTTGCGTAAACGTGTAACGGGCCGAAGTCGATACTAGGTTTCGCCGCTAAATAGAATGAATCAAAATCAGCACTACCCCTGCTGCCACTCAAAGATAAATCCACTTTGCCGTGGTTAAAGTAGCCTGCCTCAATGCCAATGAACGGCAAAATACCAGTACCGACATGAATACCATAAGTTGTATCATTTTCGCTGTCGATATCGGACTGACCAATTTGGCCACCAGCGTAAATCCAAGAGTCAGCCATTGCTGACGTTGAGCACAACGTTAGAGCGAATAACGAGAGTGTTTTTTTCATACTATCCCTTCCTGATCGATTCCTAAGCGAAACATTACGCAAATATGCGCATTTAATCGCCACTATATATTGGAAAGCATAGGCATTTTAAGACTCTAAAAGTGAATAATTTATGTTCAACTTTTGTTTTGTGACTTCCAGACAAAAAAACACCGACATAAAGCCGGTGTGTTTCATATGGTGTTAGAAAGCTTGACGCTTATAGGAAATGTAGTGTTGCGTTAACAGAGAACGTGCTGATATCGTCTTTACCAGCAGTGTAGTTCATGTAGCTAGCACCAACAGACATTGGGCCAAAAATGAAGTACTCAGCACCTACACCGTACATTAGGTCCAAATCGTCATCGTCTTTGCCGCCTTTCACTTTTTTGTCCCACTGATGGAAACCACCTTTTGCGTACACGTGTAGCGGACCGAAGTCGATACTTGGCTTAAGTGCTGCGTAGTAAGAAGTTAGCTTAGTGTCTTGACCATTTACGTTGAACTCACCGTGTTGTGTTACACCAGCTTCAACACCAATGATAGGTAGAATGCCTGTACCAACGTGAACAGAGTATGATGTGTCCGTCTCACCTTTGTAGTCAGACTGACCTACTGTTGCACCACCGTAAATCCAAGAATCCGCCATTGCCGCAGAAGATGCGCCAAGTAGCGCCACTGCTAATAGAGTTTTTTTCATCATCTACCTTTACTCTTTATTATTCCCACGTCTGCATAACTCAGTCGTTGGTACTACAAATAAAGGGAGGCGAACTATTGCCTCCCAGAACTAAAAAATAATGCTTATTGAGTTACTAGCAATTAGTGTACCAGCAACTTCTTAAGCGATAATTACAAATCTGACACTATTTTACTGGTTGATTAGCAAGCATCAATCGCGTTTTTGACTCGTTTATCAGAAACAGGATAAGGAGTGCCTAATTGTTGAGCAAAGTAACTCACGCGAAGTTCTTCAATCATCCAACGCACTTCTTTTACATTTTCAGGAATGGCCACACCTTTCGGGATCTTGTTCAGCAACTCTTTATAGTCTTGAGTCACAGATTCAATCTTCAGCATATGTAAACGATCTTTGTTTGGATCGATTGGCAACTTCTCCATACGACGCTCTATCGCGCGCATGTAGCGAAGAATATCCGGCAAGCGTTTCCAGCCACATTCCGTTGCAAAGCCTTTGAAGATCAAGCCTTCAATTTGTGCTTTGATATCGGACAGAGCAAACGCCATTGTGAAGTCGATCTTGCCTTTTAGCTTCTTATTGATGCTAAACGCCGTGGTCAGAATAGTCTCAACCTGTTGAGCGATCTCTACAACGGTGTCACCCAATTCAGCACGAACGTGTTCTTTCAATGCTTCGAACTTCTCTGGCTCCCAAACTAAGCCACCCTGCTCTTCAATAAGCTTATCGACACCACAGGCGATACAGTCATCAATCAGATCAAGCACTTTGCCGTAAGGGTTAAAATACAAACCCAACTTCGATTTGTTCGGTAAGTTGGCGTGCAAATATTTAATTGGCGACGGTACGTTCAATAAAATTAGGCGACGCTGACCAGCACGCATTGCCGTTATCTGCTCGTACTCCGTTTCGTAGAGTTTGATTTCAACGCTGTCTTTGGTATCAACAAGCGCCGGATACGCTTTTACATCGTAGCCGCCACGTTTTTGTTGATACACTTTCGGCAATTCGCCAAAACTCCACGTATGCAGACCTTGCTGTTCGATATCGTCATCCGCAACTTTGGAAAGCGTTTCTTGAACTTTGTCTTTCAAACTTTCTTTCAGTTCATGAAGGTCTTTGTTTTCCTTCAATTTACGATTTCGGTGATCAACCGCACGAAACGTGACTTTCAAGTGCTCAGGTACTTGTTCCAAGTTCCAGTCTTCACGCAGTACCTCTACGCCCGTCATGCGTCGCAACTCTTTCTCTAATGAATCTAGCAGCGGCGCTTCCATTGGCGTGACACGTGCTAAGAATGCATCGGCATAGTTTGGCGCAGGCACAAAGTTCTTACGAATTGTCTTTGGCAACGATTTAATCAAGCTAACCACAAGCTCATGGCGTAAACCTGGGATCTGCCAATCAAAACCCGCTGGTTCAACTTGGTTTAAAATCGGCAACGGCAAATGCACTGTGACACCGTCACTATCATCGCCTGGTTCAAATTGGTAACTCAATTTGAGCTTCAAACCATTTTGATGCCAGAAGTTCGGGTAATCCAAATCGGTCACATGGCTAGCATCACCCTTGAACAGCATCTCTTTTTCAAAGTTCAGCAGTTCCGGATTTTCTTTAGATGCCTTTTTCCACCACGTATCGAAGTGTTTGCCAGAAACGACTTCAGTACCAACACGTTGGTCATAGAAATCAAACAGCTCATCATCATCCACCAAGATGTCACGACGACGAGATTTATGCTCAAGCTCTTCCACTTCTTGCAGAAGCTTACGGTTTTGCTTAAAGAACGCGTGTTTGGTTTCCCATTCCCCCTCAACCAATGCACTACGAATGAAGATTTCGCGACTTACGGTCGAATCGATACTGCCGTAGTTGACCAAGCGTTTCGGTACGATTGGTACGCCGTAAAGCATCACTTTTTCGTGCGCCATCACCGCAGCGCGTTTCTTCGACCAATGTGGTTCGCTGTAACTACGTTTAATAAGGTGTTTAGCTAACGGTTCAATCCATTCTGGCTGAATCTTTGCGATGATACGACCCCAAAGTTTTGAGGTTTCCACCAACTCAGCAGACATGATCCACTTAGGCTGTTTCTTGAATAGACCTGATGCAGGGAAGATATGGAAACGAGCATTACGCGCGCCTTGATATTCATTCTTTTCTTGGTCTTTCATGCCGATGTGCGACAGCAAACCAACCAAAATGGCACTGTGTACGCCATGGTAAGAAGCGGGCTCATCGTTAAGCTTGAACTCCATCTCACGCATCGACTGATGAATTTGGAAGTACACGTCTTGCCACTCGCGAACGCGCAAGTAGTTCAAATAGTCTTGCTTACACTGTTTGCGGAACTGATTGCTAGACAAGGCTTTTTGCTGCTTTTGGATGTATTCCCACAAATTCACAAATGTCAGGAAGTCCGACTCTTCATGGAAGAAGCGACGATGTTTATCGTCTGACGATTGTTGTTTGTCGGAAGGACGCTCGCGTGGATCTTGAATCGACAAGGCCGCTGCAATGATCATCACTTCTTTAAGCGCACCATATTTTGGTGCTTCCAATACCATACGCGCCAAGCGCGGATCGATTGGCAAACGCGCTAATTGGCGACCAATGGAAGTCAGGCGTTTTTTCGGGTCTTTTACCTCAGAGTTAATCGCACCAAGCTCTTCCAGCAAACGTACGCCGTCTTGGATGTTACGTTTATCCGGTGCTTCCACAAATGGAAACGCTTGAATATCACCCAAACCAAGTGCCGTCATTTGCAAGATAACCGACGCTAGGTTGGTACGCAGGATTTCAGGATCAGTAAACTCTGGGCGCGACTCAAAATCTTCCTCTGAGTACAGACGAATACAGATACCCTCTTCCACACGACCACAACGACCTTTACGCTGGTTCGCACTCGCCTGAGAAACTGGCTCGATTGGAAGACGCTGAACCTTAGTACGGTAACTGTATCGACTGATACGCGCCGTACCCGGGTCGATAACGTATTTAATGCCCGGAACAGTTAGCGAGGTTTCTGCCACGTTGGTTGCCAGTACAATTCGGCGACCAGTGTGAGGTTGGAAAATCTTATTCTGCTCACCTGCCGACAAACGCGCGTAAAGCGGCACAATTTCCGTGCTCTTCAGATTACGTTTGGACAATGCATCTGCGGTATCACGGATTTCACGTTCACCGTTCATGAAAATCAGGATGTCACCTAAACCTTCATCGCACAGTTCATCTACCGCTTCGAAGATGCCTTCAAGCTGGTCACGATCATTGTCGTCATCACCGCTTAGTGGGCGGTAACGTGTTTCTACTGGGTAAGTACGACCCGATACTTCAATGATTGGTGCATTGTTGAAGTGTTTTGAGAAGCGTTCTGGGTCGATGGTTGCCGACGTGATGATCACTTTCAAATCAGGACGACGTGGCAGCAACTCTTTCAAGTAACCCAAGATGAAATCGATGTTGAGGCTGCGCTCGTGCGCTTCATCGATAATGATGGTGTCGTATTGATTCAAGAAACGGTCATGCTGAATTTCAGCTAGCAAGATACCGTCCGTCATCAATTTGATTTGGGTATTTTCAGAGATCTGATCGTTGAATCGAACCTTGTAACCAACAAACTCACCAAGCTTGGTTTCCATCTCTTCGGCAATACGGTTAGCAACCGAACGCGCTGCAAGACGACGAGGCTGAGTATGACCAATCAGACCAAATTTACCGCGACCAAGCTCAGCACAGATTTTGGGTAGCTGAGTGGTTTTACCTGAACCGGTTTCACCCGCGACGATAACCACTTGGTTTTCTTCGATCGCTTTCGCAATATCGTCGCGTTTTTGGCTGACTGGAAGAATTTCAGGGTATTCAATCGTTGGTTTGTAGCTACTACGTTGCTCCACAACCATCATGGATTGGGCGATGTCTAATGCGATTTCGTCGAACACAGCATTACGCGCTGCGTCCTTCTTAATTTTGCTTGCACCAGAAATACGTTTACTCAAGCGGAAACGGTCGCGCATCATGCACTGATTCAGCGCTTTACGCAGAGATGCAGCACTATTCACTTGAGCCTGAGGTGTTTGAGCTTGTTTCGCTGTCGCTTTTTGCGCACCATTTGACGGTGTCGCTTGCTCTTCAGCTAGATTCTTTTTTGGGGGCTGTGACGAAGTCAAAGCGTTTCCTATTCTTTTCATTACAAAAACTGCGCGGATTGTATCACACAAGATCTGTAACAAGATAACCGAAAGCTCATTCAATTTTTTCGAACATGTTCAGCGAATCGCTAGGCTTTTGAACTCACTTACGTTGCTTATAATAGCTCCCATAGTCGAAAGCACTTATTTAAGGAATAACCATTATGTCTCGTGTACTAGCTCTAAAATCAAGCATCCTTGGCGATTACTCTCAATCAAACAAATTGGTTGAAAACTTCATCAAAAATGTAGACCAAGACAAGCTTACTGTTCGTGATTTGGCTGCAAACCCTCTACCTGTTTTGGACTTCGCCGTTGCGACTGCACTGCGCGCTACGGAAGATCTTTCACAAGAACAGCAAGCGGTGGTCGACTTGTCTGACACCCTTATTGAAGAAGTAAAGGCCGCAGACACTTTGGTTATTGCCGCTCCAATGTACAACTTCACCATCCCGACTCAGCTTAAAAACTGGATTGATTTGATTGCTCGTGCAGGCGTGACATTCAAATACACAGAAAACGGCGTTCAAGGTTTGATTGAAGGTAAAAAGGCGATTGTAGTAACGACTCGCGGTGGTATCCATAAAGATTCACCAACTGACAACGTTACGCCATACCTACGCACTGTGCTGGGTTTTGTAGGAATCACTGATGTGGAATTTGTTTACGCAGAAGCGCTAAACATGGGTGAAGATGCGGCTGCAAAAGGCATTTCAGAAGCGCAAAGCCAACTTGCAACAATGGCGTAAGTTAGAATAAACCAGAATACAAAAGGGATTGGTTCGCGCCAATCCCTTTTTGGATCCTGATGCCTTAATCGTATTTATAGGGTCTCTTACATCGTCAAAAACGATTCACTTTCTCCAAGTTGCGTATTGCATCAAGGTAGACTTTTTCTAAAGACCGCTCAGCTTCGCTTATCATATTCTCGATCATCGCATTAAACGCGACATCGCTACGGATTTCTATATTGTCTCCCGCCTTAACGTCAAGAGAGTTGACGTACAACACCAACCATTCATCGCCCTCCAAGTGCCCTTCTCCGTGAATGGCAAAAAAGCGTTTGGCAAATTCAGCGTTGGTACAATTTATCGCTTCAATTTGAAGATTGAATGAGGAGTCGATACTCATGGTGCTCATCCCATCCGATTCATCAGATGCATCACAAACAGCCTTAACTCTGGCACGATATACGAAATTTCTCGTTGAAAGCAGCATAGTATTATTCATCATTACTCATAATGGGCGATAAATAAGTCAGTTGCAAATCCGACTTATATGCATCTCGCGATGCGCTAAAACTCGAACTGGAAATAAATAGTATTGTAGTTACTCCCACCTTTAATTCGCCCAAACTGGGAAGCGCTTTCAAAAATCGCCGAGCGGTGATGCAATGAATAGCCCACCCACATATTGTTCCAGCTCTTTTGGTTGAAGAGATCGCCTACATTGACATCAAACGAGAAATCTAAGTAGTTGAGCAACTTGCTTGGTGTATAACCCTTGTCTTCCATTTCTGTGCCTTCAATATAGGTAATGCTATCAATGTATGACACACCTTCCGCTACACCAAATCGCCAAGTCGTAGGCCAATTAACCGTATAATAAGCCTTAATCGCCATGACGTATTCTGTGCTCGCAGACTGAACACTGGACGACCAGTGATGAACCAACCCTGGCGTTAAATAAATATCAAGAGGAAAACCAAACAGCTCATCCGTTAATGGATGCCCATAAAACAATGAAGTAAGTTGATTGTCGTATGGGTCTTTTTCTCTCTCAAAGCTAAATATTTCACCGATGTTCGAAGGCGTCGCCCAACCATGCGCAATACGTAGATATGCTTTATTGCTCAGTGTCGGTTTCGGAGCTTTGCTTTTATCGTTGAAAAAGCCAAAACCGACAAACACTTCTCCCTGATATCGATCTTCTACAAGCTGACTGTTGTAGGCGTTATCATCTAAGCGAGTAACACTCGTCTCACCCAATAAATACAAATTTGAAGTTACATGGTAACGCGCTTTAATACCAAGATTGGTGTCAAGCCCAGCTCCAATTCTCTCGCCAGTAATATCCTTAAAGGAATAATATTCACTATTGAAATCAGCGTCTTTGTATCGAATCGTAATCGATGGCTCTAATTCCCAATCACCAAATACATAATTGGCAGCAAGGCGGTAATTAGAGTGAAACTGGAGTTCGTCGTCCGTCATCAACTCTACTTCTGCGCGCCAAGTGTCGTTAATGCTATAACGCACTTGCCCACCGAAATCGACTCTGTCCCCTTCATTAGCATTTTGTAGCGACATGGGAATATCGACAAATCTCAATCGCATGAGTGCGCTCGCGCGCCAGTCGGAATCACTCTCGTTATACAAAAAAGCGCCACCTTCAATGCCATTGATATACACATGTTCGTTTTCAAAGAACATCATTGGTACAAATGTACTCACCGTAGAGTCATTATCGGCGGTGTAAAACGGAATCGATGCTGTGCGATACATCGCAGCAATCCCCCACGTTTGTTCGTCTGCACCATGCGCAGAAGAAACTGCCGCAGCTAAAGGTAAAGCGAGTGTTGTTAGAATTAATCTCTTCATGAGTTCGAAAAATGTTGGTTGAGAAGCAGGCAAACATCAATGATTTGCCATTAAAAGCTTATGTTCTGCTGATGATAGCCGTTACAATGGCAAATGTTGTCATCCTCGTGACAGTTTGAGTCCCAAGATCATATTAATATTGCACGACTAGGTGAGCTTGTTTGCGAATATTTTACCATTACAACAAGCGCTTAAACTCTAGCTTAGTTCTAAATCAAACATAATGAAGTAAAAAGTGAAAGCATCAGAACTCATCTCTACCTTGAATCATTTACCCGCAGACACAGACCCAGACATTGTGATGGGAGAAGCATGGCTGCCAGAGAGGTTGATAGGGACTCAACTCGATGGTGACATGTTGTTTTTGCACTTTGATAATGCACCAGAAGATGGTCAAGGTGACGAAGAAGGGCGTGGCTTCGTCGAACACGAAATCGACCTAATTAGAACTCGGCTTCAGCAAATTTTGGATGAAGACAGTAATAACGCGTCAAAAGCCGATGCGATGCTTGGTTTGTTCCTTATGGGACATGAACTTAGTAGCTCGCAAGTTATCGAAATATTAGAAGAAGAAGCTGACACATAAGGAGCCGTTTTGCCAGCATTGATGAACACGACTGAAATTTCTTCACTTCCTCTTGTCGTTGCAGGTCCGATCCTACGTAAAGTGACCGCAACTGAAATCAATATTTGGCTAGTCACCACCCAACGCTTGGAGGGTATGGTGCAAATTACGGATGAAAATGCCTCCATCCTTTATCAAGCCCCTTTAAGTGAACAAAAAGAACAGCTTCAAATCGGCCTCAATGCGTGGTGTTGCTTACTTAAATTAGAAGGCGAGTTTCCAACCCATCAAGCGTTACGCTATCAAATAAAAACGCAATATGGATTAGTGACGGAACTGCTCCCTCACCTGACTTATGAGCGAGATAATACGCCAAACTTGGGTATTGAGTTCCTCGTTAGTGAAAAAGCGGATTATCTCCTACATGGCTCTTGCCGTAATCCCCATCACTTCAGTGATGATACATTGGTCGCTGCGGATCATAAAATCGCGTCTCAATCCATTGAAGAAAGACCGGATATGCTCATCATGAGTGGTGATCAAATCTATGCAGACCATGTTGCAGGCCCCACTCTCGATGCCATTGAGCAAGCCATAGCTTTATTGGGTTTGCCAGGCGAAGAATTCGATCAAGCTCCGATAAAAAATACCAATGAGCTCTACCAACACCCTGCTTGCTATTATGGTCGAGATAAATTGTTGCCTCATTATGTGAGTGATGACAGTTTACTAAGTAAGTTTTTTCCACACCGAGGGACACCAATATTCAGCGCCAAAGAGTGTGAGAATCACCTAATAAGCTTTGCTGAGTGCTTTGCAATGTACTTATTGGTTTGGTCTCCGACCTTGTGGAAGCTTGTTCGAACGGATCGTTTGTTAGAAAACGAATTTACTGTCGGCGGAGAAGTTCTTGAACCCAAATGGCAGCAGCAATGGCGCGAAGAAAAAAAGCAAATTGATAAATTCGTCGCAGGTCTGGACAAGGTTCAACGCTTACTCGCTCACATTCCAACCTATATGATTTTTGATGATCACGATGTCACCGACGATTGGAATCTCACCATAGGCTGGGAACAAGCCGCATACAGCAACACGTTTGCAAAACGCATTATCGGTAATAGCTTGATTGCTTACTGGCTTTGCCAAGGTTGGGGAAATGCGCCAGAAAAATTCAATGATGAATTTATGAGCCTCGCTCAACGCTTTATCGATGAGCGAACCTCGCAAACCCAAGATGCATTTATTCAATATTTGTATCGCTTTGAGAATTGGCACTACACCATTCCTACGACACCAAAAGTTGTCGTGCTAGATACACGAACCAGACGCTGGCGTTCTGAGTCTAAAATGAACAAACCTTCTGGCTTAATGGACTGGGAAGCGATGATTGAGTTCCATCAGGAGCTCGTGCATCAAGACAAGGTTGTTATTGTTTCTGCCGCGCCAATGTTTGGTGTGAAATTTATCGAAGCACTACAACGTGTGGTGACCATGCTTGGTAAACCATTGATGGTTGATGCTGAAAACTGGATGGCTCACCCCGGAAGTGCGAATACTCTTATTAGTATTTTCACACACACAAAGACACCAACTAACTTTGTTATTCTCTCTGGCGACGTGCACTACTCTTTTGCATACGATATTAAGCTCCGCTATCGAAAAAACAGTCCGAATATCTATCAAATCACCTGTAGTGGAATTAAAAATCAGTTCCCTACACAACTGCTCAATATGTGTGATGGCCTAGATAGACTGCTATACAGCCCTCGCTCACCTTTAAACTGGTTCACAAAACGTAAACGACTCAAGATTTACAAACGCGCACCAAGTACGCACAACTTTTATCGCTTGGTTAACCATAGTGCCATTGGTGAGCTACGCCTTGATGATGAAGGCAAACCAAGTCAAATTAGTATTCTGACGAGTGATGGTGACGAAGTTCATTTTCCACCGACACGTGCTGAAAGCTGAGTATCAATCCCAAAATGACTTGCCCTTTGTAAGAGGCAAGTCACCTTGAACTAACTCAGGAGTTTAGGTTTTTTTGGGGAGAAAGTGGCCGTTCTTAAATGTCAACGGCGTGCTAAATTTGGTATCGCACCTTGAGATCTTCCGTATTTATTACCATGTTAACCAAATAAACAATAGCTCGGTGTTCATTATGTTTAATTCTCTCACATCATTATTTAAACAACTCATTGATGGCTCTGATTTAAGCCAAACCAACACACTTTCCCCTAACATGGCTATCGCGTGTTTGCTTTGTGAAGTTTCTGGTGCAGACCATAGTGTCGATGATAGAGAACAAGAAACAAAGCGCTCTTTATTGATGAAACTGCTGTCGTTAAATGAAGAAGAATCAAATACTTTGTTAGAGCAAGCGCAACAGAAAATAAAAGATTCCGCTTCGCTGTACGACTTTACCTCTCAACTAAGAGAACTGACTCAAGAAACTCGTTACAACTTAATCAAAAGCATGTGGGAAGTCGCTTACGCAGACGGCGAAATTGACCCGCTAGAAGACGCGGTGATCCGTAAAACAGCAGAGCTACTCTATGTTGATCACAGCGAGTTCATTCGAGCGAAGTTACAGTCTCAGTAAAGTGACGAGATGAGTATATAAGTCGCTGGCTAACTCTAAGCTACCCCTAGGATGACAACAGATATCGCTTCTGTAGCCATAAAAAAACGCGCACTCTGCGCGTTTTTCAATAAGCCAACGACATTGTTATTAAAATACTGGTCAAGGTATGTGTTTAGCTCTTTCCACACTAAACAGACTGCATGACAAAACAACAATGGTTGGATGATAATTTAATTACAAGCTAGCTAGGTTCGAATAACTAAAACATGGTCAAAGCAAGCTTAGCTAAGTTGTATGCATCTACATAGCCAGAGTGTTGACGCCCTTCCCAGTCTATTCCTTTTGCTTCTTGAGCGGCTCGATGGCCTATACGTTTATCTTTAAGACGATTTTGAATACGGTAGAGTGTCGCTAAGTTGATGAACTCTGTGAATGGTGCTTCAATACCTTTTTGCTTACACTCTTCTAGAAGAATGAGGTCATCTCGCCCCCAAGATGCAAAGATTTTGTTGCGACCACCGAAGTTCTTAACCATGGATTTAAGCACTTCTTCTAGTGGGCGTCCTTGTTTTTCAATCTTACGTGGTGTGATGCCCGTTAACTCAGCGCAAAATAGAGAGACTTCATCGTGTTCTGGTTTCACGTAGTATTGAGCACGCTTGACTATCTCACCTTTAGACAAATCTATTTCAGCTAACCCCACTTCGATAATTTCACCCGTGCTGCCGACGCCATTTTCGTTCCAGCAACACATTTCTAAATCGAAGCATACAATACGGTTATGGTTCATAGTTTGCCTTGGTTCCTAACATAAAAATTTAAAGCGTGCGATTCTATCGTAACACGGCGTAAAACTCGAATTTGTGCGCCCATTTAATCGCCGATCGACACATAATTACGGCCGTTTTTTTTACTCAAATAGAGTTGACTGTCCATTTTGTGATACAAGCTCTCAGGATCTTCTTCTTTATGGATAACCGCACCGATACTCAACGTACAGATGATCGACGCATCACCATAATCAAAAGCTGTACTTGCCACAACACTCCGTAACTTTTCTAGGTAAGCTTCTAGCACCGCTCTATCAATGACTTTAGAAATAATACAAAACTCGTCACCACCAGCGCGGTAAAACTTATCTCCCGGTTTTAAATTAGCACTGACCAGCTTAGTGACATGTTGCAACGCTTCATCTCCACCTAAATGGCCGTGTTTGTCATTAATCACTTTGAAGTGGTCGATATCAAAACCAACCAAGGCGAAGTTAACACCTTTGTTTATCTGATTAAGCAAGTGATCGTTGAAGGCTCGGCGATTCAGTAGTTGAGTTAGAGGGTCTCGCTCTGCCATTCTTTTTAATTCAACGGTTTTGAGCTCCAACATGACCGCTAAGCGCTCTTTTTCTCGAGACTGTAAATTCACAATCCAACTGATCAAAAAGGCGATTACCAATCCGGCTAGCGTCGTGCCCGCTAAAATAGAACGCTCCCAAGCTGAGACTGCGTCAGAAAGTTTAAAGTCAATACGCCATTCACGGTTAGGCAGTTGAATGGTTCGGCTTATAACGGTTCCTCGAATGTTATCCCAGCTAGCACTTTGAAAGAGAACAGGGTCATCTGCTGCGTCGAATCCCAAGTCTTCTACGCGCACCGACATATCGAGCTCCGTCGCGGTTTTCGTAATCAAATCCTCAAAGTAAACCGTACTTCGGATAACACCGGTCACTACTCCTAATAAATATTTGTTCTCGAAATCGAACACTGGATGGAACACCAGCAACCCAGTCTTAGGTATGGACTTGTCATAACCATCTTGCAGTAAGCGAACTTTATCCGAGACATTCGCTCGCCCATTTTCGGAAATATCATCCAAGATTAAATCGAAGCGTTTGCGCGAAAAATAGAAACCCAATAGAGAAAGGTTTTCCGGTGTTCTTGGGTAGATATCCGACGCGATGAAAATTGGCTCATTGTGTTCAAAAATGTACCCGTAGGTTTTGGGACCATCTTTAGGAACGGTAAACGGTTGGAAGTTTGGAAATTTTTGACGGGTCTTTAAAATATGTTCATCAAGATCTTCGAATTCGACCTTTTGCATCCATTGAAGTCCAATGAGACTTCGCGAGCTGTTAATCACTTGTTCCGCATACATCGGAAACGATGGCCAATAGCTTCGCTCAATCGAATGGAAAAAGTTTGCGCCCGCACCAATGAACTTTAGATCATTCTCGACGTTTGCTTTAAGTGATTCTGCTTGTCGGTCGGCTAAAGTATCAAACGTAGTCTGTGTATACCGTTGCTGCATTGTATAAGCAGCACCAACTACACCAGCAGTGACACATAAAGTCGCCAAAAAAGCTAAAATAGAGTCTGAATGTCGTTTTATAAAGCTCTTATGAGCGGTGCTTTGTGTCATATCGTAATTTTTGATACTTCCGTAAGTTAAACTTCGGGATCTATTGAAATACTGCGTTAGCAATGCACAAACATCAAGCAACAACCTATATTGGGGAGTCTGATCGTCGATTTTTCACGCTGTTCGTACGGTATAGTCACGAATTATTACAGCCTTAAGCCTTGAATATGCTACCATCCGTCATCATTTTAATGTCTAAACTTGGTGCAAGATCGCAAAGACGATCGTTTTAGTGAACAAATATGAGCCAATACTGAGCACCAATAAATCAATAGAAAGAGAAAAAACGTCATGAACATTGATTTGAACCTAATTCCTCAAACGTTCGATATGCTTCACGCTGGCCTAACCGCATCGAGCGTTTTGCTTCTTCTAGTTGCAGTGTCGCGCAAATCAAAAGTGGTCGAGAAAGTGGTAGAAAAACCAGTCGAGAAAATCGTCGAGGTTGAGAAACCAGTTGAGAAGATCGTTGAAGTAGAAAAAGTAGTGGAAGTAGAGAAAGTCGTTGAAAAAGTGGTGGAAGTTGAATCAAAACTTGCAACCGCGTCAACGGACTCTGCAATGCAGCTGCTTTCTATCATGCAACAAGAAGCTCGCCTGATTGACTTCCTAAAAGAAGACCTAACGTCATTCTCTGATGAAGAAGTAGGCGCAGCCGCTCGCGTAATCCACACTGGCGGTCAGAAAGTACTGAACGACTACGTGACGCTAGCGCATGTTCGTAACGAAGACGAAGAAACTCGCATTACGGTTGAAGAAGGCTTCAACCCACAAGAAATCCGCCTAACTGGCAACGTAACAGGCAGCGCGCCATTCAACGGCACGCTAGTTCACAAAGGCTGGAAAGCAACATCAATGACGTTGCCTAAACTTGCTGAGAACTACGATGCTTCTGTGATCGCTCCAGCTGAGGTTGAGCTGTAATGGAACACATGAACCAAGAAAACCATTCTCAAGAAGCGTCTGTTGAAACTCAACAGACACCTAAATTCAGTGTTGGTATCGACTTAGGTACAACACACTGTGTCATGTCTTTTGTTGATACACACAACGAAGACGCTCGCGTTGAAGTGATGCCAATCCCGCAGTTGACTGCGCCGGGTACGGTAGAGACTCGCAGCCAATTAGGCTCTTTCCTTTACCAGCCGCACGAACACGAAATGAACCCGCAATCACGCGTTCTTCCGTGGTCGAGCGAGCCAAAAGCTCTAGTTGGTGCAATTGCACGTAACCTAGGTTCAAAAACACCAATTCGTCTTGTTGCAAGTGCGAAATCTTGGCTTTGCCACGCAGGTGTGAACCGTCGTGATGCTTTCCTGCCAGCAGGTAGCCCAGAAGAAGTGGAAAAAGTATCCCCTCTTCGTGCGACAGAGCTTTACCTAGAGCACCTAAAAGACGCTTGGAATCACGCGAACCCAAATCACAACCTTGCCGATCAAGACGTAACCATTACGGTTCCTGCTTCTTTTGATCCTGCTGCTCGCGATCTAACTGCAGAAGCAGCACGCAACGTTGGTTTTGTGCACCTAACACTTCTAGAAGAGCCACAAGCTGCACTTTACAACTGGATCGATAACAGCAACGACAAATGGCGCGACGAAGTTGAAGTTGGCGACATCGTGCTTGTGGTCGATATCGGTGGTGGTACAACCGACCTTTCTTTGGTTGAAGTAACTGAAGACGACGGCAACCTAACTCTGAACCGTATCGCGGTAGGCGAACACATCCTACTTGGCGGTGACAACATGGATCTTGCACTTGCGTACCGCTTGAAGATGAAGCTAGCGCAAGAAGGCAAAGAGCTACAGCCATGGCAAGTTCAGGCAATGACACACGCATGTCGTGACGCGAAAGAAGCGTTATTGAACGACAGCGAACTTCAGTCAGTGCCAATCGTAGTACCAAGCCGTGGTTCTAAACTGCTTGGCGCAACGCTGAAAACAGAACTGACTCAAGAAGAAGTACAACAAACACTGGTTGATGGCTTCTTCCCTCAAGTTGCAATTACTGACCACCCTGTTCAACGTAACCGTGGAGCACTAACGCAAATGGGTCTGCCTTACGCACAAGATGCAGGCATTACTCGTCACATTGCAGCGTTCTTGTCTAAGCAAGCCAATGCTCTTTCTACTTCAGGAAATGGCGCAGAAGCAGCAGCTCAAGATTTCAACCCATTCGCTAACATGCCTGGTATGCCAGGTTCGGATGCAGCGCAGTCAGCTGACTTCATCAAGCCAACCGCAATCCTATTCAACGGTGGTGTTCTGAAATCGAAACTTCTAGCAACTCGTCTAGAAGACACGATCAACGAATGGCTACTAGAAGCAGATGCAGAAATGGCAAAACGCCTAACAGGTGTGGATCTAGACCTTGCAGTTGCTAGCGGTGCGGCTTACTACGGCTCTGTGCGTCGTGGTCAGGGCGTTCGTATCCGTGGTGGTATTGCTTCGGCGTACTACGTGGGTATCGAAAGTGCGATGCCAGCTATTCCGGGCATGGCGCCGCCAATGGAAGCACTTTGTGTTGCACCATTTGGTATGGAAGAAGGCTCAAGCGTTGACGTACCAAGCCAAGAGTTTGGTTTGATCATCGGCCAGCCAGTTAACTTCCAATTCTTCGGCTCAACGGTTCGTCGTGATGACCTAGCAGGTACTCACCTAGACTACTGGGCACCAGAAGAGCTTGAAGAGCTACCAGAAATCCAAGTAACGCTGCCTGTATCTGAAGGTCGTCGTGAAGGTGAAGTGGTTCCAGTAACTCTTGCTTCTCGCGTCACAGAGCTTGGCACGCTTTACTTAGAAGCCATCGCCGCAGATAACGGGCAAAAATGGCATGTTGAGTTCGATGTGCGCGAAGACGCGAAAAGTGACTCAAACGAAGAACAATAATTAGAAGTCAAACGGCATCCAATCGGGTGCCGTTTTTAAATACACGAAGGTTTGGTTTTGTATGGCATCTCCTCGTTTTCTTGTTGGTATTGACCTTGGCACCACAAACACTGTGGTGGCCTACTGTGAAATAACCGACAACCTTGAACAATCCGAAGTATCCCTATTTGACATTGACCAACTGATTGGTCCGGGCGAAGTCGTTCGTAAACCACTTCTGCCCTCTTTCCGCTATCATCCAGCTGTAGGTCAAATCTCCCCTTCTGACCTCACTCTTCCTTGGGACAACGAACCTGTTGCTGGCGACATTAACAATGTCATCGTTGGTGAATGGGCTCGCGAATTAGGCGCGAAAGTAGAAGGTCGTCAGGTATCCAGCGCGAAAAGCTGGCTCTCACACCAAGCGGTTGATCGTAACTCAGATATTCTTCCTTGGGCTGGTGCGCAAGACGTGGATAAAGTCTCGCCAGTTATTGCCAGCGCAAGTTACCTCAATCATATTCGTCAAGCATGGAACTACCGTCATCCAAGTAACAAACTCGAAGACCAAGACGTAGTTGTCACCGTTCCGGCATCATTTGATGAAACCGCACGTAAACTGACACTTGAAGCCGCCGAGCTTGCTGGCTTGAAAAAAATCGTCTTGCTTGAAGAGCCACAGGCGGTGTGTTACGACTGGTACGCACGCCACCAGCAAACCGCGGCTAACGAATTAAAAGATCTGCCACTAATCCTTGTTTGCGATGTGGGTGGTGGTACCACCGACTTGAGCTTGATTGAAGCAAGTTTCTCTTCTCAAGATGAACTAGCCCTTGATCGTATTGGTGTTGGCGAGCACTTGATGCTTGGTGGTGACAACCTCGACTTAGCATTAGCACATCTTGCAGAGAGCCGCTTCAACCAAAGTAAGAAGCTCACTGCAGCAAGCCTAACTAAGCTGATTCAGCAAACTCGCAAGGCGAAAGAGAACCTACTTTCAGCGAGTGCACCTGAAGAAGTAAAAATCACCATGCTAGGCAGCGGCTCGAAACTTCTTGGCGGAACAAAGAGTATTGGGCTGAGCAAACAAGAAGTGCACCAAATCGCTTTGGATGGCTTCTTCCCGCTTTCTGATTTCAGTGAAGTACCAGACAAGCGCCGCAGCGCCGTTGTCGAGTTTGGTCTTCCATACGTTGCTGACCCAGCAGTGAGCAAACACGTTGCTGAGTTCTTAACTCAGCACCAACAAGTTGCTCGTGCCGCTCTCGGCATTGAAGACGACAAACAAAATGCAATTCCAGTCGGTTTGCTTCTTAACGGTGGTGTGTTCAACAGTGAACTTGTGACTGAGCGAGTCACTACCCTCCTTTCCGATTGGCGCGGCGCTCCGGTTACGGTATTAGATAACCCACATCCAGATTGGTCTGTTGCACTAGGTGCTGTTGCGTTTGGTAAAGCACGTCGTGGTGCACAGCTAAAAATTGGTGGTGGTGCAGCGCGTTCTTACTTCTTGCACCTTCAAGAGAAGAACAAGATGGGCAAAGCGCTCTGTTTGCTTGCAAAAGGTACAGAAGAAGGTCATGAGATCCGCTTAAGTGGTCGTCGTTTCTCGCTTACCCTAGGTGAACCCGTTCGCTTTAACCTGCTGACGTCTACCCACGACACCTTAACCAATAACATCGCTATTCAAAACGGTGTGATGGTGGACGTTGATCCTGACTTATTTGCCCCTCTTCCGCCTTATATCACCACCCTTGAAGGTGAAGGTGCCGAACTGCAAGCCAACCAAAAAGAGCGCGTAGAAGTACAACTGGCATGTCAGTTGACTGAAGTCGGCACACTTAAGATGGAATGTGTCAGCGCAGAAGATGACAGCAAACGTTGGGAACTGGAGTTCGAAGTTCGTAACAAGCAAACCGACGACAGCGAGCAAGTTAAGCTTCACCCTAAACTGAACGAATGTAAGGAGCTGATCGCTCGCCTTTACAGCGGTAATAAGAAAAGCGCGGAAAGCAAAGAGATCAAAACCTTAGCCAAAGATCTTGAGAAGAAACTTGGCAAACGTGACGAGTGGGATTTCACGACCCTACGTCAACTGTTTGATACCTTTGCACAAGGTCGTAAGCGTCGCCGTCGTTCTGAACAACACGAGAAAAACTGGCTTCGTTTGGCTGGCTTTGCACTGCGTCCAGGCTTTGGCGATCCAACCGACTCATGGCGCATTGAACAAGTTTGGGGTCTCTACCAGCAAAACATTCAGTTTAAGAACCATCAAGGTTGGACCGACTGGTGGGTATTCTGGCGTCGTATCGCAGGTGGCTTGAGCCAAGAGCAGCAAG
Source organism: Vibrio sp. 704 (assembly GCF_033339295.1). Taxonomy (NCBI): domain Bacteria; kingdom Pseudomonadati; phylum Pseudomonadota; class Gammaproteobacteria; order Vibrionales; family Vibrionaceae; genus Vibrio; species Vibrio sp. 704. The sequence continues at coordinate 184,115 of NZ_JAWOUH010000005.1, forward strand.
AGACTATCTTGGCGGACATCGCGAAATATCTGCACCCTGGCGCGATGAAAAACCCGCAATCAGCCAAAGCGGCACAAGATATGGGTTACGAGTCGATGGTACGTTTGTCAGCCTCTCTGGAGCATCTAGAAGTCGAAGACAAAGTTCTATTGGCAACGTGGTTCTTGAGCAAAGCCATCAACCATAACCAGTTCGAGCAAGCACACTGGTGGGCAATGGGGCGCTTGGCATCACGTACGCCTTTGTATGGCAGTCAGCATAACGTCGTTCCTCGTGAACAAGCGGAACAGTGGTTGCCTAAGCTGTTAGAGCAGAACTGGCAGAAAGAGCCAATGATCGCTTTCGCAGCCGTAATGATTTGTCGTAAGACGGGCGACCGCCTATTCGATATCTCAGACGACTACCGTGAGCAAGTGCTGGCTAAGTTGAAGCAAAGCAAGGTGCCTGAATCTTGGATATCACTGGTTGAAGAAGTCAAAGAGTTATCTGAGAGCGAATCGAAGCGTATCTTCGGTGATGCACTACCAAGCGGTCTGACGCTGGTAAATAACTAAGCTCCCAAACTTATAAACGCAACAAAGCCCTTCTCGTGAAGGGCTTTGTTTTATATGATTCTAATAGCTGACGAAAGACGACTCGTTAGTTCATTTCCGTATTGATCACCACATCACGCGTTTCATTATCCATATCACTGATGCCGACCACTGAGATTTCACGGTCAGATAAATTCTCAATCATGCTGTCTTCTAACCCACCGTCCGTCATCCACGCATAGAATTTTTCCGCAATACGATCCGAACCTTCTCCGACAAACGTTAATGTGACCTTCTTCATTTGTGACACTCCATCAATTTACGATTCAGCCACTTAAGCGTAGTATGTTTCGCAAATATCGACATAAACTAGGACTAACTTCTTTTATGAGTATCGAAAAATTTGACGCGATTTATCAGCGCGCTGCCGAGCGTAAAGGTGGTGAAGATCAACTTGAAGCGCTTTTGTCTCATCCACTAAGCAAAGAAGAGCTGGCAGCGATTCCCGACGACCGTTGGCTAGCCGCTTTTTCGATGAAGGTATTCCAAAGTGGGATTTCGTGGAGCGTGGTTCGCAACAAGTGGCCGAACTTCGAAGAAGTGTTCTTTGGGTTTAAGATTGAGCCGCTATTGATGCTGTCAGATGAGCAATGGGAAACCAAAGCAACCGACAAACGCATCATTCGCCACCTCACTAAAGTCATGTCGATTCCTGCCAACGCTCGTATGATCCACGAAGCAAAAATCGAATATGGCTCGTTTGGCAAAATGGTTGCCGATTGGCCGCAAGAGAAAATCACCGACCTATGGGCGTATTTGAAGAAACGCGGCAATCGCCTAGGCGGAAATACTGGCCCTTACACACTTCGTCAAATGGGCGTTGATACCTTTATCTTGTCTAGCGACGTGGAAGCTTACCTGCGTAATTGCAAGATCATTGAAGGTGGCAAAGATACGAAAAAATCGCTCGATGCAACCAACAAAGCGTTTGTTCAATGGCAGCAAGAAAGTGGTAGAAGCCTGTCTGAGATCAGCCAAATCATTGCGTTCAGTACCGGCGATAATCGCATTTAATCCAGACTGAACCCAAAATACAAACGGCGCACTGATCATTGGATTTAGTGCGCCGTTTTTATGTTCATTGGTTCAAGTACACACTTACTTTGAAGCCAGTGATTCCCACTCAGTCAGTAGCTGCATAATACGGTGAGAGTCTTCCCATGTTGCACAAGGGTTTTCTAACGAGGTACGCCCCTCTTCAACCGCTTGGCGAATATTGCGCACTTGATAGAAGAAAGCGTCCCCAGTTGCCGGTACAGACACCTCGCGCTTCGACGTCTCGTAAATTTCCACACTAAACTGGTTATCTTGCGTTGGTAGCCATGGGTTTGAATCTAAGGTAATACAGCCTTTGCTACCCAGAATGGTGAACTGGTGTTTCAATCCATGATCTTCGGCAGTATGTACGCTCACCGTTTGTTGCTCACCGAATTGCATCATCAAACTCGATTCACAGATATTCCCATCGTTACCTCGTCGACCAATCGCCGTCATAGAGCGGTTTCCAAAGGCTTGTTCACCCAACATGGTTTTCACCACCAAATGCACCAATGACATTGGGTAGCAACCTAAGTTATACAAAGCACCTTTACTGTCTGGATTAACAAACTGCGCAATCGACGCAATATAAGACGTGTGGATGGAGCGAAGTTCACCAATCTCTCCCGATTTAAGCACAGAAACCAACTCGCTGATCAATGGGTGATGTAAGTACATCAAACCCTCAGCAAAGAATACCTTGTGCGTTTCGACTGCTTTTAGTGCCAACTCGGTTTTTTCCATATCTACCGACAGTGACTTTTCACACAGGATCGCTTTTCCCTGCTCTGCCGCTTTAACGATAAAGTCATGATGAAGGTGATTTGGCAATGCTATGTAAATAATGTCGACTTGCTCATCGGCAATCAACGCATCGTAATCGTTGAACGTATTCTCGATGCCATATTGCTCAGCGAATGTCTTTAAGTTCTGCTCCGAACGCCCAGCAACCGCGTATAGTTCACTCTTGTCATCGCCTTGGATTGCCTCAGCCATGACACCTGAGATAAAGCTTGTGCCTAGAATACCCCATTTCATGTTCACGTCTCCTATTGAGCTTGGGTTTCGAATGCTTGAACTAACTCTGCCATTTCAGCCGCAATAAACGCTTGTGTATGCGGCATAGCAAAATGCGCTTCAATCGCGGCGCGGTTTTCATATCGCTCCCAAAGAATCACACGTTGTGGATCTTTAGAATCGTAGGTCGCATTCGCTTGCAAGCACCCCGCTTCGCTTTGCATATCAAGGCAAAATTGTTCAATGGCTTCAACTACTTGTTGTCTTGGCTTATCGGCATTCATTTTCAGTTCGGCGGTAACAAAAATCGTGTCGCTCATGATGGCTCTCTTTCTCCATTCTTAATCATACGCCCACTGTAATTAACCTCGTTTGATTGATAAACTCTGCTTTAGTTATTTCTTTATCAACTCTGGGTGTGCAATGGATAAATTAACAAGCATGAAAGTTTTCGCTTACGTGGTCGAACACGGCAGCTTTCGTAATGCTGCACACCACTTTGATATTTCACCGACTATGGTTGGCAAGCACGTGAGCTTTCTTGAGCAAAGCTTAGGTACACAGCTGATTCATCGCACCACGCGTAAACAGTCCCTGACCGAAGCTGGCAGACTCTACTACCAAGAGTGCCACCGCATTATTGAAGACATCACCAACGCAGAGAACCTGATCCAGACGCTGATCAACCGTCCAACCGGAACTGTAAAAGTTAACTGCCCTGTCACGTATGGCAAAAAGGTCATTGCTCCTATCGTGGCTGACTTCTTAGCTGAATTTCCCGATTTGAACGTTGAGCTGATGTTGGACAACAATTTGATTGACCCATATCGAAGCGAAGCTGACGTGATTATTCGAATCGGTGAGTTGGTCGATTCGTCGTTAGTCGCGAGAAAATTGGGTGAATACCACATGACTTACTGCGCCTCACCCTCTTACCTTGAGCAACATGCCCCTATCCAATCACTTGATGACTTAGCACACCATCATTGTTTGGGGTTTCAGTATCACCAAGGAGAAAGCCAACAAGTGGTGAACATGCCATCTAATACCTTTGGAAACAGCAACACCCGATTAACGTCTAACAATGGCGATGTACTTAAGTTCGCCGCGTTAAAAAGCTCTGGTGTTCTTATGCAACCAAAGATCTTAGTTGAGCAGGAAATCCAATCTGGTGCCTTGGTAGAAATTCTCCAGCAACATGCTCCCAAGCCAAAACCGATCCACCTGCTTTACCGTTCAAAACAGCTTTCCCTTAAAAACCGTACCTTGGTCGATTTTATTCTTTCTCATGTGAATCCATAACGTCACCCCATAAAGCGGCGACAATTTAACCATTTAATTAACTTTTATTGTCGATATGACAAATATTATTGCTTGTTAATTGTCTTTATTTTTCATGTTGTTAGTCAGAGACACCCATTAACTAGGCATAATTTATTGATTCACACCAATTGCATTGCTCTGACAAAGTGACTAGGATTGCCGCCTTTCCTGAGTGAACTATCAAAAAAATATCGAGAAATTTAATCTAATTTCTCTTCCTGTTCGTGTGCAATCACAACATTTACACTCATTTCAAATTGCATAAGCACATTCCTTTGCTTATGAAAACGACATTGATTTCTCAACGCTTTTAGTCACGTATGTGACTTTTTGGCTTGAGAGAGATTTTTATTCAAGGTAGGTCACAAGGACGCTACCCCTTGACTGCATTTACTGGAGGATAAGATGCCTAAAGGTCTAATGCTGACTGACTTAGCCATCGCTGGCTTACTATTGATTTTGGCAAAAGTCATTCGCGTTCACGCGCCATTACTACAGCGTATGTACATTCCATCGGCGGTTCTCGCAGGATTATTCGGTCTATTTTTTGGACCAGCCCTGTTAGACGTACTGCCTTGGACCGATACGTTTACCGCTAACGCAAGCCTATTAACTGCTGCACTTTTTTCTGCGTTAGGTCTGGCAACGGATGTTCCATCACCTAAAACCGTCGCACAGCGTGCTGGCTCATTGTGGGCGTTTAACCAAATCGCTTCTGTTTCTCAGTGGTTGTTTGCAGCAATGTTTGGTCTAGTTCTCACAACCTTCTTCTGGCCAGAGATTAATCCTGGCTTTGGTGTGACAATGTCTGCGGGCTTTATGGGCGGACATGGCTCTGCATCTGTTGTTGGTGAAATCTTCACGGGGCTTGGCTGGGAAGATGGCTTCACACTTGGCTTAACGTTCGCAACCGTGGGTATTTTCATCTCGATTTCTGTCGGCATGCTCATGCTGCAATTCGCATTGAAGATGGGTTGGATTCGTAGCTTTACGACCTTCGACAGCATGGACGAACACGAACGCAAAGGCCTTGTTAAGCCTGATGATCAAGAACCGGTAATGAAAGACACCATGTCTTCCCTGTCGGTTGATTCTTTCGCGATTCACGCTGCGTTAGTGGTTGTCGTAACCGCTTTCTCTTATGTCGCCGCCAACTACTTGTCTTCTTTCCACGATAAGGTGCAGATCCCGACGTTTGTAACTGGCTTCCTTGGCGGCATGCTTGTGCGAATCATCGCGAAACAAACGAAAGCTTCACGCTATCTTTGTGACGGTGCATTCAAACACGCTGCGGGCATCAGTACCGATTATTTGATTATCTTTGGTATCTCAGCCATCAAGATTACCGTCTTAGCCCAGTATTTAATGCCGATGGTAGTGCTTGCAATCGGCGGTATCGCCTTCACACTATGGCTAATCTTCTGGGTTGCCCCACGTATCATGGGCGAAGATTGGTTCGAGAAAGGCATTTTCTCTTGGGGTTGGTTAACCGGTACGGTTGCCATGGGTATTGCGTTACTTCGTATTGTTGATCCCAAAATGCGTAGCAAAGTACTTGATGATTACGCCATCGCTTATGTCCCTGGCTCAATCACTGACATCTTCATCATCTCTTTGATGCCAATCGCGATGTATAACGGCATGCACTGGCAATCGCTTGGTGTAGGATTAGGTTACATCGCAATTGTCTTATTTATTTGGCGATTCATTTTTAAACGTAACAGCAGTGCTCTGACACACGAATCTTAGTCGCTTTACTCGGGAGGATTTTATCCTCTCGAGTTCATTCCTTGGTTTTTATCAAAATCACTCCTCATCTCGAAAATAAGCAACTTGTTTTATATTTGAGATTTGCAATCCCGATCTCTTATTATCATTCTTTTTTAATACTTGACCTGAACGTTTCTATATCAGAATAGCCGCCTATTCGTTTCTAAAACATGGAGAAAGGCTGTGCGTCGCTCTCAAGGATTTACTCTTATTGAACTCATTGTGTGCATCATCATTCTTGGTATTGTAAGCGTCGTTGCATTTCCTAAATTTCTTGGCTTACAAAAAGATGCCAGAGTGGCGGTTCTATATGGAGCCAGAGAAGCACTCATGACCGCCAACAACTTTGTCTACACCAAAGCAGTGATTCAATCTCAAGAGACAGTAGATGGCGGCATACAATATAACATTGATCTAGATAATGACGGCCATAACGACCTAATTGGTTACTTTGGATTTATCAAAAATGTTATTCCAGCAAAAGAGCTAGCAGGCTTTGATCCGCAACTCACTATCAACACTTGGTATGGGGTAGATAGCCCAGACGAGCCCTACTTCCTTATTGGTTTTGCAAACAAGCCTGTTGGTCCAGAACATATGTGTTATGTCGAAGTTTACTACCCAGAAACTCCTGGTGGCCAAGTGAAATACAAAATACAAACTGACGATTGCTAATTCCCATAGAGAGTGGCAGTAACACTTTTACTTTTGGTGTCTTCATCGTTATTGCAAGGTCATGGCTCCAAAACCACCATTAACAACTATTTCACATAATGTCGTCGCACAGTTAGCTCATAGAGATAAAACCAGTAATTTGCGCCGACACATGGTTATAATTGAAACAATCTATCGTTTTTAAACCCGCCTATAACTTGTGCTTGTAAACTCATCATTTCGCTCAATAATAGTTCTATAACAAATTCAATAATTTAAAGCGGGAGGCGTAATGAGAATATTCTGGCAGCTACGTTGGTATTTCCAACAAAAGTGGAGGCACTATGTCGGATCCATTCTGCTTTTCGCTGTGATATCAGCACTACAGCTTGTTCCGCCCAAAGCAGTTGGCATCATAGTTGACGGCGTCGTAGACAACACTTTAGATACAAATACGCTGATTCTATGGCTCTCAGGGTTAACTGTACTGATCTTTACCATTTATGGGTGTCGCATCTTATGGCGAATTTGGCTTTTCGGCGCAAGCTGGGAGCTCGGGACCATTCTACGTAACCGTCTATATAGGCATTTATCGACACAGCCACCTCGTTTTTTTGAACGTTACAAGACGGGGGATCTGATGGCTCGTGGCACTAATGATGTGCGTAATATCGTTATGACAGCCGGCGAAGGGGTTTTAACCGCCGCAGACTCTTTGATCACTGGTATTGCGGTTTTAATCATTATGGTAACGCAAGTAAGCTGGAAGCTCACCGTAATGGCGCTTCTTCCAATGCCATTTCTTGCCATCATCATCTTCTTTATTGTGCGCATCCTACATCAACGCTTTCGTGTCGCTCAGGAAGCCTTTTCTACCATGTCAGACATGACACAAGAGTCACTTAATGGCGTGCGAATGCTGCGTGCTTTCGGATTAGAAAACCAAGAGCAGCAACGTTTTGAAGAGGTTGTGGATGATACTGGCGAAAAGAACATCGCTGTTGCAAGAGTCGATGCTAGATTTGACCCGGCAATTCAGTTAACCATCGGTCTTTCTTTCCTTCTTAGTGTCGCTGCTGGTGCTTACCTTGTTGATAAAGGTGAGATCACGCTTGGTGATCTGACCGCATTTACGATGTATTTAGGGTTGATGATATGGCCGATGCTGGCATTCGCATTCCTATTTAACATTTTAGAAAGAGGCTCTGCCGCATGGAACCGACTACAAGAGATCTTTGATGAAAAGCCAGAAATTATCAGTGGCAATAAGCCAATAGAAAATAAACCACTTCCGTTGAAAATTGATATCGACGATTTCCACTGGTCTAGTGATTTACCACCCGCTTTGACGGAAGTAAACATCGAACTGGAACCCGGAAAAATGTTGGGAGTTGCAGGGCCTGTAGGAAGCGGAAAATCGACCCTGTTAACACTACTTTTGCGTCAACATGATTTAGAAAACGGCTCAATTAAATTCGGTGATGTCGAGATCAAGGATGCCTTACTACCGCAGTGGCGCAACCGTTTTGCCGTGGTTAATCAAAGCCCGTTTCTATTCTCCAAATCTATCTTCGACAATATTGCCTTAGGCAACCCTAATGCAGAGAAAGAAGAAGTCTATAGAGCAGCAAAGTTAGCCTGTATACATGACGATATTGAGAAGTTTCCTGAAGGCTACCAAACAGAAGTCGGCGAAAAAGGCATTACACTCTCCGGCGGGCAAAAACAACGTATTGCGATAGCACGCGCTATGCTGCTGAATGCCCAAGTGTTGGTTTTGGACGATGCACTTTCCGCTGTCGATGGACGGACCGAACATCAAATCCTTAAGAATTTAGAAACATACTACCGTAATCAAGCCCTAATCGTTATTGCGCACCGCCTCACCGCTTTGGAAGCAGCAGACGAGATCATTGTATTGAATCACGGACACATTACTGAACGTGGGCAACATAGCGCTTTATTAGCGCATAAAGGCTGGTACGCCGAGATGTTCGAGTACCAAAAACTAGAGCAGGCGATGGAGGAATAATGAATGAACCACACCAGCACGTTTAAACGGTTAATGTCTTACCCATTATCTCAACCAAAGCCAATGATTAAAGGACTCGCCTTACTGTTTATTGCAGCGTTAGCCAGCGCCGGCGGCCCTTGGTTGATTCAATATTTCATTGATGAGCACATCGCTAAAGGTGACTATTCACAAAATGTTCTGATTTCGCTAGCAGTAGGTTATATCGCTCTTCAGATCGTATCGGCAACATTCCAGTATTTTCAGTCATTGCAATTTAGCATTGTCGCGGCTAACACGATCAAAGCGATTCGTAAGCAAGTATTTTCTGGCGTGATTAAGCAGCCGTTGTCTGCGTTTGATTACACTCCTGCTGGAAAATTGGTGTCGCGAATCACCAACGATACGGAATCTTTACAGCAATTTTATGAGCTTTTGATCGCGACCGTGGTGAAAAACGTGGTCATGATTGTCGTAATGCTTGGCGTTATGTTTTTCATGAGCTGGAAGCTCACACTCGTTGTGCTTGTATTGCTGCCGATCGTCATCGGCTTTATGTACTTGTTTAAGCAGCTAAGTACAGAAAGCTACCGAAAGATGCGTGACCTATTGACCGATATAAATGCGAATCTGAGTGAATCCATTCAAGGGATGAGTGTCATTCAATTAATGCAACAAGAAGAGCGTTTTAATAAACAGTTCAACGAGCTAACCGCAGAGCATCTGGTGGCATCTAAACGAGTGATTCGGCTAAACGGCTATCTGCTAAGACCATTAATGGACTTACTCGCTGGTCTTGCGTTGCTTTGCTTGGTTGCGATCTTTGGTTTTAATGGTATTGAGTTGATTGGTGTGGGGGTACTGTATGCATTTATCAGTTATCTTGCGCGAGTTACTGAACCACTAATTGAGATGACTCAGCAACTTGCTCTACTTCAGCAGGCGTTAGTATCAAGCGAACGTGTTTTTGAATTGATTGATGCGAAAGAACAAACTTACGGGGGCGATCATCAACCATTAAGGTCAGGTGCTATCGAACTTAAAGACCTCACATTTAGCTACGATGGTAAACAGGACGTCCTAAAAGACATTTCGTTGAAGGCCAACCACCAAGACTTTATCGCGCTTGTCGGGCATACAGGAAGCGGTAAAAGCACCTTAGCGTCACTGTTAATGGGCTTTTATCCAACTCAATGTGGTGAACTGCTCATAGATGGTCGTCCACTTAAAACATTAGGGAAAGACGTACTTCGCAAAGATGTGGCAATGGTTCAACAAGATCCACATATTCTCCCTGCTTCAGTCAGAGAAAACATCTCTCTCAGTCGGGCGGTTGATGACAATCAAATATGGGATGCGTTAGACAAGGTAGGTTTGGCAGAACAAATTCATCGTTACCCTAACGGGCTAGACACGCAGTTAGGTCAAGGCGAAACTAATTTATCTGCAGGTCAGAAACAGCTTTTGGCGTTAGCACGTGTGCTTGTGGTAAAACCTAAGATATTGATATTAGATGAAGCAACCGCAAATATTGACTCAGGAACAGAGGCTTTAATCCAAAAGAGCTTGGCGGTCCTCAGACAAGACATGACGCTCGTTGTTATTGCTCATCGGCTTTCAACTATCTTAGATGCAGACCAAATCATTGTTCTTCATCATGGGGAGTTAGTCGAGAAAGGCACACACAAAGCACTCTTAACGCAAAATGGTCGTTATGCTCAAATGTATCAGTTACAGCAAGCAAACCGACATCTACAACAGATTGAAGAAGACACCAAGCAACTCGAAGAAGCGGTGTGATTTTAAGCCCGTGCCTTCTTTTTATTTAGTCGGCATGGGCATAATTGGTGTAACTTCAAAATTTAACCTTGTTAGCTTCCAATTTCTTCATAATGTGAACTAATTTTCTATTTCTTACCTATTATTGACATAACCCCTCGCTATATCACGCAAGGTCGTTGTAAAATCGTACGGTACTTAAGTCTACTGCCTGTGGCATTGGGCTGAATTCCGCTTTCTAATTATGCACATTAATCTCATGACACAAGTCCATGGACAAAGATAAGTTTACTAACATCTATCGCTTGCCTGGTTCGATTCAAATTCGTATCGGTAAATGGCAAAAGACGTTCCGCGGCACCTCTGATTTAGTTTTACATCAGGCGCTAATGGAGCGTAATAAGCAATTTAAGAAGCCAGACTTTTTACCTAAAGGCTGGTGTGTCACTCCTATTGATGAAAACGACATTACCATTACGCATCACGGTAAATATATCCAAACCGTTATGCGCACAATGCTGGACAGAAAGGTCTCATACAAGCGACTGTTCCTATCTCGAATGAGTCTCGAAGAAGGTGAAAAAGTGCTCCACAATTACAAGCTGGAGTGGGTAAGAAAACATAACCAGATCGCCAAAAAGTACAATCAAATTAAAAAGAAACAATATATGAACTTTGCAAGAGAAGAAGAGGAAACCCTCTACCCTTCGATTCCAAAGGGTGAGTTTGACAAAACGTTATGGAACAAACTTGTCGTATCATCGTTTGGCCCGCAGAAAAAGTACAAAAACCCGCACTTTGTCCGTAAAGCCGATTTCTAAATAAACACCCCTAAAGTTAGGGGTGTTTATTTATACGTTAACTCACCAGTCGTAAGTTAAACTTGCAATAACATTTTGTCGGTCGCCATACCAACAAAAGCCATCACATGTCGCTATGTACTTTTTATCCGCGATGTTTTTAGCTGCGACTTGTAGCTTGTAATCGCCGATTCGATAACTGACCGTCGCATCCATTAAGAAATAACTTGGTACTTTTAGTCTCTCTTCATTGTCTCCGTATGACTCACCTGTATAGCGCGCGCCTAAGCCAACAGCAAAGCCATCAAGAGGTCCATCAAAGAAACGATAATGTGCCCAAGCTGATGATACGGTATTCGCCACTTGGGAAGGTGTTTTGCCAACCCATGCCTTATTGATGTCTTCTTTTATCTCTGCATCAACGTACGCAATGTTCCCGATCAATGTTAAGGATGGTGTCACATTAGCTACAGCTTCAAACTCAACGCCGTTATTTTCTATTTTTCCTATTTGCGTTAATTCACTCAAGTAGATACGAGCCAAGTTTTCTTTTGTTGCCCGATACGTTGCAACATTGAAATAACCATCAAATGAATCCGGTTGGTATTTCATACCGATTTCAAATTGATCACCGCTTTCAGGCTTCGCTGGCTTACCATTGCTGTCTTCTTGAATAATTGGATCAAAGTACTGAGAGTAACTAAAGTATGGCGTGAAGCCAGAATCAGAAATATAAGCCGTTCCCACGCTAAACGTCCACTCTCCATTATCGACTTTCGTGCGAGCACCCGTGGTAACATTATGTACTTCATTACTTGTATCGTCGTAACGTGCCCCCAATAACATCGCCCATTTATCGTTGATCAGCATATGATCTTGAAAGTAGACGCCGAGTTGCTGATTATCGATTTTCGTTCTTTGCTTATCGGTTTCGCTCAATGGTTGTAGCGTATTCGGATCGAGTAACATTATGTTATCCGAATAAGTAGGATTAAATACATTAAACCTAGGATCGGGCAAAGCTCCCATTGGTGTGTTTAATAATGCACTACCATTAGCAACGATAGGGTCATTGGCAAAATCTTTACCATCGATACTGATCATTTGAAAATCTATGCCCAACATCAAGTTATGCTCAACACTTCCCCAATTTACTTGGTGCATCAAACGATTATCGATATTAAAAGCATCAGATGACCCATCTTCTGTTGAAGCACCCCGAAGTATGGTTTTGCGTTCATTTGATGGGTCCAAAGCTGGCCCCAACGCAGGCACGTCAGCCGAGTAAACGTACGAATACATTTGTCTTAGCTTAACATCCATTTCGCTGTAACGAGCTGCTTGAACAAATGAAGTGGTATCATTAAATGCATGAGAAAACTCATAGCCTAAAGACACCTGCTCACGCTCAAACGTCTCCCAGTTAGGATTGCCTATCGCTAAACTATCACTGATCTTTCCATTTTTGTTTGGCGTTAACGTTCCTTCAACTGGCAAAAATTGCAGATAAGGATCTGAGTCGTCTTTTTGATAGCTCGTTAGAAAGGTAATTTCAGACGTCTCATTAAATTTGTACGTCATCGATGGAGAGAGAAGAATGCGCTCTGCTTCTACACCACTAATTCTCGTCCCATTTTTTCTCGCTAACCCTTGAAAGCGAAAAGCTAGCTGCTCACTCACCTCAGAGTTTACGTCAAGAGAAAGTTGTTTACGGTCTTCAGAACCGTACTCCAAAGATACAAGTCCTGACCCCCCATCAAATTGAGGTCGCTTACTGACAAGATTGATAACCCCACCTGGAGGGTTTTGCCCATAAAGAACAGACGCTGCACCACGTAAAACTTCAACCCTCTCTAACGCAAACGGATCTATTTGCCAACTATAGAAGCCAGAAGAATATAAACGGGTACCATCTTGATACAACCCACTGTTCGCCTGTTTAAAACCACGAATAATAAACCAATCTTGCTTGTTATCTTCGCCGAAATAATTAGTTTGAATGCTTGGTGTGTACTGTAGTGCGTCAGAAATGCTAATAGAGGCACGATCATCCATTTGCTCTCGCGTAACAACAGACACCGCTCTTGGAGTCTCATTGATAGCAATATCAGTTTTCGTCGCTGCCCGACTCTTCGCTCCGAGATAACTAAAATCTGGACCAACTGCACTGTCTTGCTGCTGTCCAATCACAACTATATTTTCATCTTCCTGAGCCAAGACATTTGGCGTTGATACAGCTAATACAACCGCCATCGACGTTGGTGTCAGCATAAACTGCCGAGTCATATTCTCTCCTTTTTGTCGGCAGCCAAACCAACCCTTCATGACTTCAGCGACCGCTGAAAGAAAAGCGAGTTACGGCATCGCCAGTTGTTTCCGTAAAAGACAAACCAGAGGTTTTGCATAAAGCACTCGCATAGGTTACGAATGCCACTACGAGTGCTTATTTGTATAAGTACTTTCTTGGTTGAGGCTTAGCTCATTTCTATAAGCGGCGTAAACCCCACATTAAATACAAACCGCCAATGAGAGACGCCATAAGCCCTGTTGGTATTTCTTGCGGGTAAAGGACCTGTCGTCCCAACCAATCAGCCAACAACATCACCCCTGCCCCCAGTATCGCGGCGCATAACATGTGTTGTGACGCTTTGTTAAAACCAAATAAGCGAGCTAAATGCGGAGCCAACAACCCAACAAAGCTAATCGGGCCAACAACCAATGTCGCACTGACCGTGAGACAAGCAACTAAAAGAAGCAGTATTGCGCGTGAACGATCAACTCGAATTCCAAGTGCTTTAGAGGAAGCGGCACCGACAGGAAGAATATCTAGCCATCTTACGCAGAGAAAACTCAACCCTATAAAGACAAGCGCAGATAAAGACAATGGGAGTAACGTTTCAACCGAGACATAGTAGGTAGACCCAGACAACCAAGCCAATGCTTGATAACTTCTTGGGTCACCAGTGGCTAGAATAAAGCTCTGTATTGCATTCATCAGTGCGGTTATCGCAATACCAGTCAACAAAATACGCTCCGGCTGAAAGCCTGACTTACGGTTTAGCAGCACAATGACTAATACCGTCGCTAATGCGCCTACGAGCCCGCCTAGAGAAAGAGTGAAAATTGACGAACCAAACCCAGTAAACATCGCGATGATCAATCCCATCGCTGTCCCTGAACTGATACCGATCACTTCAGGACTTGCCATTGGGTTTCCACTTAGGCGTTGAATCATGGTTCCAGCAATCGCCAACATTGCCCCCGCAATTGCTGCTGCAAATAATCTAGGTGCGCGCCATTCCAAAAAAATCCAATTTTGGCTAGCAAATAAGTTTGTCCACCCTTCATTTTGCACAGCAACCGTGGCAAAAAGGACAACGGAAATTAACGTACCGATCAACGCCAATGAGATCGCTTTAGGGTTTAGCTTGTAAACATGTTGACGGTGTCGAGTTAACACTGTTTGAGTATGGCCCTGCGTCTTTTGTGATAAACGAGGTAACAGCCATAACAGTAACGGAGCGCCTAATGCAGCCGTTGCTGCTCCCGTTGGTATAAAACTCGCCATTAGCCCTGGCAGTTGCTGAATAACCAAATCGGTTAAAGTCAATAACATGGCACCAATTAGCATTGATACCCAAAGCTTATGCTGGACTTTATTGATACCTATCAATCGAGTAATCGCTGGCGCCGCTAACCCGATGAAACCGATGATTCCTACGGCAGAAACCACCCAAGAAGTGATTAACACCGCAAGCCCAAGACAGACAAAACGCAACTTAGCTAGCGAGACACCTAAACTCTTGGCACCTTGCTCAGAGAGTTCCAACAGACTTAACGGCTTTGCAATCACAAATGCAACGACCGTAGCAAGTGCGATTCGAGGGGCAAGATACGAGAAATCTCCCCATCCACTCTGAACAAGCGAACCGGCTCCCCATATCATTAACCCATTCAGCTTTTCGGTATTCATCATCAGAATAACCGTACTTAATGATGCAAAGTACAGGTTTATCACTAACCCAGAAACGACGACAACCGTTGGAGATAACGCTCGTCGCCATGACAACAGCATCACCAACCCCATCGATATCACACCGCCGATGAGAGCAACCAAATTAGGCGCGATATCCAACATCCAAGGTGCGAATAGCGTAGCTAACATCAAAGCAAAACTTGAACCGCTCGCCACACCAAGTGTCGTGGGTGAAGCGAGAGGGTTACGCAGCACTTGCTGCATCAATACCCCAGCAACCGCTAATCCAGCACCAGATATAATCGTGGTGAAGACTCGAGGCCACCAGCTAAAGTGAAGTAAAACAGAATCGATAGATTGAAAGTTAGGCTCCCATAAACTGATTAGAGTCAACGAAAATGAGCTTACTTGGTACAATTGGAAAGCACCAATAAAAAAGGTAAATGCCGAAAGTAACACCACAAAGCTTAAAGGCATCGTTTTCATTGTGTTAACTCCTCGACCTTACTCGCCGTAACTAACTCTGCGAAACGGAGAGCTGAAGGCATAGAACCAAAACTCCAAACGGGTGCGACTTGCATGACCTTTTCACCAGATTGTTGAACAACATATTGCCAAAATGGGTCTTGAGAGAGCTGCTCCGCTCCACCGTAAGGTAATGGCTCTACGATAACAATTTGAGCTTTTATGCCAGCTAACTTGTCGATGCCAACTAGGCTAAAGCCCCAGCTATTCGTCTTTTCATTCCATGCATTACTCAGCCCAATCTTTTCGATAGCCTGAGAGTAAAGACTATTTTGACCAAAAACACGAACGTGCTTCGTATCCATAAACTGAATCATTAAAAGCGGCGGCTGGTCTTTGTTTATGCGCTGTTTTAATAAAGAGAAACGTTTTTCATATTGTTGGATAAGCGCCTCTGCTTCCGCTTCTCTTCCCAGCTCTTCACCAAACCTCCGAGTGAAACGAGTAAGTACCGACCAATCTGTGATCCCGCTTTCATATAAGTCAATCGTGGTAATGGGGGCAATATCGACTAAACGATGCTTCATTGAGGAGAAGTACGGGGCAATAAAAATACGGTCAGGTCTGAGCTCGTAAATACGCTCTATATTGGGTTGAGTTCTTAACCCTACATCCTTAGTTTGAGGTGGTAACGGTGGCGATTTTACCCAAGCATCGTAATCTTGCCCTTGAGCGACGCCTACGGGCACAACCCCTAACGCCAACATCGTTTCAGTTTGTGTCCAATCAACCGACATCACCCGAGGTGATGCGTCAGCTAGTGCTTGAAAAGAACTGACCAAAAGCGCACTAAGTGAGAGAGCGAAAGAGAAATGTTTAAGTCGAGTGTTTGTACTGCTCATTATTCCAACCTTTAGCTTGGCATCGCCACCGGGTAACCCGCAGGGTGGTCAGAGATCATCATCTCTATCCCATATATGTCCCTCAACTTAGGTTCAGTAAACACCTGTTCAACATTGCCTTGTGCAATCAAATCACCTTGATGTAATGCAACGATGTAGTCGCAAAATCGTGCAGCCAAGTTGATGTCGTGTAATACGATAATAACGCCCAAGCCCAGTTCTTGACTGAGTTTAGAGATAAGCTTCAACATATCGACTTGATGGCTGATATCTAGCGCAGACAAAGGCTCATCAAGAAGCAAATACTCGGTTTTTTGGGCTAACAGCATAGCTAGCCACACACGTTGACGCTCTCCTCCAGATAACGTGTCCACTAAGCGATCTGCGTATTTTAGTGTGCCTGTCATCGCCATTGCTTCTTCAACAATGTCGTGATCTTTCTTACTCAAACGTCCAAGTAAACCATGCCATGGATAACGACCAAAACCGACTAAATCTCGACCTAAAATACTGTCGGTCACCGGAAGATGCTGAGGCAAGTAGGCAATGTGTTGGGCAAACTTTTTCGCTGAGAGATCGTTAATGCTCGTTCCATGCAGAACCACGTCACCAGCGGTGTATGGCTGTTGCTGTGCCAGCAACTTTAACAATGTGGATTTTCCTGAACCATTGTGTCCAACAAGAGCGTATGTTTTTCCGGGTTCAAATGTCACATCAAACGCTTTTAGCAATGACTTGCCTTCAATCTCAAACTGGAGTGCTTTAGCTTCCAACATCCCTACTTCACCTAATAGCCATTTACGAATAACAGTTATTCAGAGCTCTCATTCGTTGATCACGTTTGCCGTTCTTATTCAACAGAACGATTAATAAGGGAGGTTTTATATAACAACAAAGATACAAATGCAAACCGTTGTCATTATCATTACATCAACAAGATCATTGAGAGAATTGCTAAGTGTTAGTGATAATTTGCTCTGCTGAACTTCATTAGTAAATTATAGGCAGGTCAACGAGAGCAGCGGTCTCCCACTGCTCTCGCATAAATTTGAACGAATACTGCAGCGTATGAAGAAATGAAAAATGCCGCAGTGAATACATTAATGACGAGCGTCAGCGCCAAACTCTACTTCTTTATAGATATCGGCCAGCGACTTTTTACCTTGTTTGTCTTTGGCTGAACGCTTTTTCTTAGTTTGATAATGGTATTCTTGCTCCTGAAGTGCTTGTTCGTGCTCTTTTGCTGACTCAACAAACTCAGGATTTGCAAGTGCTTGTTGGCGTAAGCGGTTTACTCTTTCAAGGGTTTCCCACAACATACTTCACCTCCAAACTTATTACTGTATATAAAAACAGTATTGTTTAAATATTCCTCCTCGTCAACATTTCAACTTTGTTACTGCTCTTCACATTAACCCCAAGCCTGTATAGTGCTCGGGATATTTGTGGATGATTTGCTTTATATAACCTTGATGCTCTCGCAGAGCATCAACACATTCTCGAGATAACCATCCCTGATATACCCATTTTTCAAGTTCTAACAATGCATATGGGATGGACCACGCTTGTCTGTACGGATGGTGCGTCGTCATAAAATCAAAGGCATTCGCGACAGCCGTAATTTGCGCGGCGATTGGTATATCATCATTGGTTAAACCATAAGGATAACCAGTGCCATTTAAGTTTTCGTACTGATAAGTAACCATCTGCAAAAACAAAGTCACACTCGGGTGAACCGGATTTCCGATACGGGCAACTATGTCATCCGCTGAATCGATACAACGCTCAATATGTTGAATCAATATCGCCTCTTGTTCTTGAGAGTAATTTGTTCGGCGGCTAGCAATTTCAACTGGCAGCTGACTATCACCGAGCGCATGGAACTGAGCAAAAATACCAATATCTTCGACCATTTCGTCATTCAGGTGATAACGATCCGCTAACTGCGTTGCGATAATTTGACTGTAGTACTTCATGCGTTTGGTATGCGCGTAATACTCAGGTGAATATCCTGGCATCATACATTGCATTCGGTTCGCTAGCGTTTCTATCGCATTGACTACTTGAGTTTCTGATTCAACCGCAAATCGAATCATTTCGAAATAAGGTTTAAGACCATTCAGCGCTTCTAAACTAAACGCATCACGTTGAGTGGAGTTCAAAAATACAAAACCAGTAAAAGCTTTATTGTCATAACAAGGAATAGCAGCCGACGACTGATATCCGTGTTTGAGTAAAATTTGAACCCGAGGACAGTGCTTAATATCATGAAGGTCTTCGACGATACGAGGAACCGCGTTTTTAGAGGCAATATTGAGGTGGTGGAGTTTACGGAATGCTGATTCGTGATGGGCTAAACACCAAGTGTCGAACTCACTTTCTGCAAATGATTTGAGCACATCTTGGTCTGGGTGATATTTTGCAAATGACACCCTATCAATACATGGCAAGTGCGCCTGCATCCTGCCTTTTAGCGTTTGCAGTTGCTCGTTAAGCGGTTTTGCAAACGGGTAAAAACTCCGGTGCGCCATGCTTCACCTCCACACCAAAGCAGAGAAACAAGAAAAGCTCATTGTGTTGCAAATTCAATGGTATTTTGAGCGGTTTTCTCCACTTAAATTATCGATATACCACAACTTAAGTGTACGAAATAAAAGCACATTTCTACCAATTTTTTCACCGGATATCTTACGGTAATTTGATCCAGATTAAAAAAGCCAACGAGCGAAACTCGTTGGCCTAACAATACTGATTGATTACGATGGATTCAGTAACTAGAAGTTATTCAAAGAACGTTCTAAACAACTAGCCTAGAGCAGGAAGAACACCCAGCGTAATTAACACCTGAGCGAATACGATGCCAGTGCCAGCGATGCCCGTTATCACTAACGCACCTTGACCACCTGCGACGCGGTACTCCCCAGTAAAATCATCCGATTTACGAACCTTGATCACCATAACCAAAGGCAAAAAGATGGCTAAAATCGCTAAGGCAATCGCTGCATAGCCCAAAGCCATAATAAAGCCTTGAGGATAGAAAAGTGCGAAGCCTAGCGGTGGAGTAAACGTCACTAGTGCCGCAATCAAACGATTAGGCTTATCGTTACTTCCTTTGATGGTATCACCCAAAAATTCGAATAGACCCAAACTCACGCCAAGGAACGATGTCAACAATGCCAAGTCAGCAAACACACCAACAATGCTACCCAAATTTGATTGGTGTACTGTCTGAGATAGTTGACCAATCAGTGCGCTCAACCCTCCGTTCTCAACAAGCGTACTTTGGCTAACCACACCCAACGTCACGATTTGCCAAAAGATATAAATAACGAGTGGAATCGTCGAACCAATAATAACGGCTTTGCGTAAAGAAGAAGTGTCACCGTCTAAGTAATTCACAATTGCAGGTATACTTCCGTGGAAACCAAACGAAGTAAAGATCACCGGAATCGCCGCTACAACAAGGCCTTGTTCGATTGGCATACTTAACAAGTAAGATTCCGTAACGTTTGGAGCAAGAAAAGAAAGCACCGCAACCATCGCAATGAGCTTCATCGCGAACAGAACTCGGTTTACTTTATCGACCGTACCGGTACCCACTGTCACAACTAAAGTCACAATCAAGGTAAAGATTATCGTTGATGTAGGCCCTGAAATATCGAGGTCAAACCATTGTGCAAGGCGGTCTCCGAACTGAGCACCACCGCCAGCGATATACGCTGCACATAATGAGTAGAAAAGAAACAACATCGCAAAACTTGCCACCCACTTGCCTTTTTGACCTAGGATCTGTTTCGCCAAAGTATGAAGTGTAGCACTACTCTCCGCATGTTGATGAAGCTCAAGCATAAGCAAGGCAGTGAAAGCCATCAGAGCCCATAAGCCTAGCATGATGATAATAGAAGTTGAAAAACCAATGCCGGCAGAGGCAAGTGGAAGCGCTAGCATACCAGCGCCTATTGTAGTGCCCGCAATAATTAGCGTACTACCGAATACTTTAGAACGACTCATTGTATATTAATCTTTACACTTTATTAGAAATTATCAGTATTAGATCGGGCAACGGCGGACCGAAACCAACACCATATTTGTATTGCCGTCGATATTGTAGGATCTTTAGCAGAAGATCAAGCAAAGTGTAAGGATAAAAAACCACACATGTAAACTATAATTTACACCTTACTGATATTTAACAATAACTGTGTGCATTCTTCCCTGTTCATGAACTTGGGAACAGGGTAATTCCAGTGCGCCTCTTTCAGAATTAAATCAACAAGCGCATCAGCATCTTCACGTTGAATGAGCGCACTGGTTTGCTCAATATCAATAGTTGAAAACAAGGACTCCAGATTCGCCAAAAAATGCTGAGCACTTGCGTTACCTAACTGCCCCTCGGCCGTCAACTCATCGAGCTTTCTTAGTTGAGGCTCAATCTCTGATAATGAAAAGCGCAGCACAGGCAACAAGGCTAATCCGTTTGCCATACCATGAGGTATTCCATATCTCGCACCGAATGTGTGAGCAAAGGCATGAACATAACCCAAACTCGCTTTGGTAAATGCTAAACCCGCGTAATAGGATGCCATAGCCATTTTATGACGAGCTTCGACATCATCCCCTTGCATCACAGCCCTAGGAAGATATTTAAAAATGAGTTTAATAGCGGCAACCGAATAAGCCATCGTTTCTTGAGTAGCGTTTTTCGATACATAGGCCTCAATAGCGTGGGTTAATGCATCAACGCCAGTATCAGCCGTGATCTTAGGAGGTAAACCAATCATTAAATTCGCATCTAAAGCTGCCATTAGTGGCACCAACTTTGGATCCATTAAAGGGGTTTTAATGTGTGAGGAGGGATCTGACACGACCGCAGCGATAGTAACTTCACTTCCGGTTCCAGCCGTTGTTGGAATAGCAAAAAGCGGTGCTGGCATTCGCCATACCTTCAATAGTCCAGCTAATTTTTTTATTGGCCGTTTATTGGTAACTTTCGCAGCAATAACTTTTGCACAATCCATTGCAGAGCCGCCACCCAAAGCTAATATGCCCTCACAATGAAAACGATGATAAGCCTCTAGACCGCTCTCAACCTGATCATAGGTAGGATCGGGCTTAACTTGCGAGAAAACATCTAACTGTAAATCGAGTTGTGCTGCTGCCTCAAGCACCTTATCTACAATACCGACTTGGACTAACCCTTCGTCGGTAACTAACAAAACGCGTTTAAATCCCAGCTCGGTCATCGATTCTAATAGCTCATTCATCGAACCAGGGCCGGAAAACAAGGTTGGTCTCGGCATAGGAAGGATATGGGCTGCCATTTTTAACCCTGCGGTGTAAGTCCGATATAAACGATGCTTCAACATACGAAATCCTTTTCATTTAGAGCTATCATTCTAGCTACTTTTACTACCTATGCTTACTTTGCAATCACACATTTTCAATAAACTTATCTCACTAAAAGGGCTAGCATCGCTGGGAAACCGTACCATTTTATTATCTTTCCTCAACGACATGAGCTACAGAGAAAATGTTTTCAACGACGCTCTATTGTCATGTAGTTAGCAAGCTGCTTTCCCTATTACTCTGTTAGTTACAGAGCAAGCCTCGAAGAAGTCTTCTTATTTTTTGCCTTCAAAAGCAACAATATGAATTCTGTTAATCAGACATCAATACCGTGTGTCTCTGGTTGAGCCCGAACACGATCTACAAAAATAAAAATAAGAATGCGTTACATCATGATTTATTGTCGTTTTCAAATAAGTCAACAAGAGCAACAATAATCTTTCAAAACTTATACTTAGTTCAAATATCTGACTCTTAACCATGAGCTTCAGGTGATATTATTATGCAACTAGGATTATTATCCCGCCCATAATCAAAACTATGTCTAAACGCCCACCTTTTTGGGGTCTATTCGCTGTCGTACCCAATTTTTCCTATCACCTTCTGATTTGGGTTTAGCGTGGGCTAATTAGCAATGTCGGTATAAACCATGAATCATTCTTGCCATTCCCATACGGACATGGGCTTTGAAGTCGATCTGAAACAAGCACTTATCTGGGTTGCTCGAGCACTCGACTATGTCGGTGTTGATGATACGCACCATAGCCATCGTGTCGCTTACATAGCTTACCAATGTGCTCGGGTCATGAACTGGGAACCAGAAAAAGCGGAGTTTTGCTACTTCGCAGGGATGATCCACGATTGTGGGGTCTCCGAAACACAAGAACATAAAATGTTACTTGAGGAGTTGGTGCCACAAGATGTAAAAACACATTGCTTAAGAGGATACCGAAGCCTCAAGCAGTGTCGTTTGTTACGTCAGTTTGCTACACCTGTTCTTTACCACCATACACATTGGAGTGAACTAAAATATCTTGATTTACCGCCTTTTGAAAAAGAGGTCGCTGCCCTACTCTATTTAGCCGATCGTCTCGATTTTATGCGTTCCAAATACGTCATGAACTGCCACTGTGACATTGTCACACTTCATGAAGAACTAATTGCAGAATGCATCATGGCAAACGCTGGAACTTTGTTTAATCCAGACATGGCTAAGGCAATGGTTAAGCTCGTTATGACCGACGCATTTTGGTTCGCGATGGAGTCTGAAAATATAGAAACCATCGGATTAAACTTTAAAAGCATTGATTGGCTTCAAAAACAGCTCACCATCCAAGATATGAATAGTTTGGGAATGTTTATCGCTCGAATTGTTGACGCAAAAAGCCCATTTACTTATCAACATTCGCAAAAAGTGGCGGAGTTATCTCGGTATCTAGCCATCAAGCTTGGGTTCTGTGAGCACGACCAAGAGATGTTATTTATTGCTGGGTTGGTGCATGATATCGGAAAGTTAAAAACACCAGATGAGATTCTTCATAAAGAAGGCTCTCTTAATAAACAAGAGTATACGCGTATTAAACGCCATACAATTGATACTCAGCTCGCATTACACAAAGTGTTTCCCAACGCTAAAATAGCGGAGTGGGCCTCTAATCATCACGAGCGTTTGGACGGTTCTGGCTATCCTTATCATAAAACAGGAGACGAACTCGATGTACCATCGCGTATTGTCGCGGTTGCCGATGTTTTTCAAGCTCTGTCTCAGGACCGTCCCTACCGCGGACGAATGGCTCAAGCACAAATCGCCGCGATTATGGGTGCGCAAGTCGCTAAACAAGAACTTTGTCCTGACGTCTATGCAGTACTAGAGCGAAACATGACCGAGTGTTACAAGCTATCAACTAATGTTTAATCGATAAAGGGCGTATCTACGCCCTTTGCTGATTTTATGCTGGTTGCAAACCAATCATTTTGCAATATCAAGTACATTATCTCGCACACCATTGATTCTGAACCAACCTGCAATGCTGAACCGCTCTGCGTTGGTCGGTAAAACCTCATGCGGGAATTGCTCAGATAAGAATAAAAGTAAGCGTCCTGATTGAGGAGGGATGGTAGCTATCTTATTATCATTTAGATCGTAAACCACCAATTCACCTGCATCCTTTTCCTTCCAAGATTCGTTCATGTAAAAAACGGTTGTCAATCGACGGTTTTCATTGCCCTTAAAACAATCTAGATGCTTTTGGTAGAAATCCCCTTCCTCGTACTTGGCAAAGTGAGCTTCATACTCAAAAAGTCCCAGAAACAAGTGACGGTTCACTTCTTGGCGTATTTCTTCCATCTTATCTAAGTAAGAAGTAACCGCGTGCCCCATATTGGGCGATAACCATTGAATTTTGTCACTTCGAATTGACTCAATACGAGTCACATCGTCATTACGACCAATACGCGCTTTTTTCCAGTTACTTGGAATGCAGTCTCGTAATTGAGCCACTTCTTGTTCAGAAAGAAAATCATCCCAGATGTAGTAGCCATGGGTTGCTAACGCATCGATCATTTTATCCATTATTGCCGTTCACTCATATTAGTTGGGCGGTCTATATAAAAAATCTTCAACCCCACAACAAATGCGATTTTTTGTCGAAACGACAACAAAATAAAAAGAGAGTAAAAATAGGTGATGACGAATATAAAAATACCGCTCATATGAGCGGCAATATCTTTTATTATTGACGAGCTTCTAATCTGGTTGGATGAACTCGCAACGGACTAAGACGTTTAATAGTCGGGCGTTGTTTGTTTTTTAACTGGATATGACAAAGTTCCAGAATTAAGCCGAATGCCATCGCAAAGTACACATAACCTTTGTTGATATGAATTTCGAAGCCTTCTGCCATCAATAAACCACCTAACAAAACAAGGAATAACAAAGCAAGTGTCTTAAAACCAGGGTAACACGACACCAGGTTATTGATTTTTTCGGCTGTCATGACCATCACGATAGCTGACGAAACAATCGCTGCGACCATAAGTGGGACATCACTTGTCAAACCAACGGCGGTTATCACCGAGTCCATCGAGAATACAGCATCCACGGCAACAATCTGCAACAGAACTACCGCTAAACCAGTGCGGGCGTGAGTTGAGTGAGCCGACTCGTTGTGATTTAACCAACTCCACAACTCTTTCAGGCTTTTAGCCAAGAGGAATACACCACCCGCAATCATGATGACGTCTCTTCCGGTAAACGCTTGGTTCGCCAAAGAAAATAGCGGTTGAGTCAGTTGCATGATCCAAGAGATTGAAAACACTAAACCAATACGAGCAATAACAGCAAGACCAATACCAAGGTTTCTTGCCAGCTTACGTTGGTGCAGCGGCAGTCTTTCACATAAGACAGAGATAAAAACGACGTTATCAACGCCTAAGACAACTTCAAGCGCAAACAAAGTGGCGAAAATAGCCAAAGCTTCTGGTTGCATAAAAAGTTCTAGCATGAGCATGTCTCCAATAATAAGAAGACATATGGTGAAGGGTTTTGTCGACTAAAGGGGTCGTCCATTAATTATTTATACCTTTGTTACTGAGGGATCATGAGTAAATCACCAAACAATCAACAAAACAATATCTATTTTAATTAACAAGGAACAAGTTTAATTCGTGTACAAATCAATCAACTCCTCCAAATTGATTAAAATTACATAGAAGCTTTAGAATTGAATAAATGAAAGCATTAAAGTCCAACAAAACTAAGATAAATTTCTAGACTTATAAGCACCATCAATCCTTATGCAACCCATTAAATGCATTGAGCTCAAAGAGAAACAGGCGTGTTTCCGAGATAAACAATAGTAAAAATTTGTTTCATGCTGATATACTGCCAAAAATCATAAGAAACCATGCTATTTATGGACTACATTGCTCTTTCGCGTATAAGCCTTAAACATCTAACTGTTTTACATATGTTGTTAACCACTCACAGCGTCACACTTGCGGCAGAACGCTTGTGTGTAACACCATCGAGCGTCAGTAAAACGCTCGGACAGTTGCGCGAAACGCTAAAGGATGACCTTTTTTACCGTGATGGCACTCGCTTAGTGCCGACAGCATTTGCGCTGCATATAGGCCCATCAATCCATGGCATACTCTCCAGTATGAATGGGTTATTACATCAAGGCTCTTTTAATCCGGCTTACTATCAAGGTAGTTTTTCATTAGCAATGCGTGAAAGTTCGTTTGAGCTCTTTGCGCCAGTTCTACAGCATCTGTCCCAACAACTGAGCAATCACGCGCACTTGAATGTCCATGCGAAAGAGGAAATGAGCTTCGATGCATTAGCAAGAGGTCAAGTGGATTTTTTGTTGCTTCCTCACGATCTCAGCCAACCACCCACACAAAATAAAGACTTGGTCTGGAAAACCATTTTGAAAGACGAAATGGTTTGCTTAATGAGAGCATCGAACCCACTCGCTGAGCAACCCTTATCTGTTGAAAGTTACCTTTGTGCAAGACACATCGGTATTCATGATAAAGATCTGTCACAACCTTATTTTGAGCAAAATCTCACCCAAAGGCATTCAAAGCGAAACTTGGCCATGCGTGTAGCCGACTTTGGTTCAGCTGCGGTGATGTGTCAGCACTCGGATTACTTGTTCACATGCTCCAAGCTTTGGGCAAGAGCGGCAATGCAAGCAAAAGGTTTGGTTGAACAAGCTCTTCCATTCGATTACGGACAGGTAGCCTACAGCCTCGTTTGGAACAAAGCGAGCTTAAACGATCCCGCTTTAAAATGGTTACAGCAACAATTACTCGACGCCTGCGCCATGTTAGATGCCTGTGATGCTTAAGCATAGATAAACAACGGTACTACGTGAGTACTGTCGGCACGGTGATAGGGTTACTCACGTAGCGTCGGAGCTCTGATTTTAAGCGTTTGATATCATGATGAGAGCACATATCCCAAGTTAACGCCTCCCCCACAACTCCGTGATGTTGAAAGGCATTTAAACGGATAAGCACCGATTCAGGAAGAGTACTCAAGTAACGCCCAATTGCTACGATTTCTATATCTAAATCACTTTTTTGGGGGATATGCAGTAAGCGGACCTCGTACAATTTTTCGTGTTCAACTAGGTATTGAAGGGTTTTAAATACACGATGATTATCACGCCCAGTTAGCCACTGATGCGTCTCCGTCTGCCACGCTTTCAAATCGATCATTGCGCCATCCAGAAAAGGTAGAATACGCTGCCAACCAGCAACCGCTAAAGAACCGTTACTGTCGATGAAACAAGAGAGGTGCCGTAATTCAGGATCTTGTTTTATCCCTTTAAACAGCTCAATAATGAAAGGAAGTTGTAAGGTAGATTCCCCACCGGATACTGTAACACCACTGATGAAAAAGCGATGCTTGCGTATCAAATCGAGCATTGTTACTACAGAGTAGTCAGTAATTTTTGGATTAGATTGGTTCTGACATATCTCTATACAATGATCGCAGTGGGTGCACTCCTCTTTAAGCCAAACAACGTTGTTGTTTTCGTCGAACTTCAATGCGCCTGCTGAACATTCACTCACACACTCACCACAATGATTACAATGGTTTATCGTGTGAGGATTGTGGCAGTTCAAACACTGATAGTTACAACCCTGTAGAAAGATGACTAGACGATTTCCTGGCCCATCAACACAAGAGAAAGGAAGGATACGAGTGACTTTTGCCAAAAGGCTTCCACTTCGTCTAGACATCTTGTTCTTTCCTAAACCGAACTTATGCCTGCGTGTAAGTCGGTGTTACTTCATGACTCACCACACGTGGTGAGCGTTCTAAAATTTTGGTATTTTTTGCTGCTTCTGCACCTAGAAACGTCGTGTTGGTTCTCGAACCTTCTTCATCATATTTCGCGACGTCTGAAAGTTTGATCATGTAGCCTGTCACGCGAATTAAGTCATTTGAAGTGACATTCGCGGTAAACTCACGATAACCAGCATTTAGTGCCCCTTTACATAAATTGAACATCGCTTCTGGGTTAGATTTCACCGTTTCATCAATCGTCAAAATATCGCTGATACCCGCACGATAATGCTGATGATGCTTCGCCGTTGCTTGTACATAAGTGACAGGGTCTAGCTCTGCACCATAAGGCAGACGTACACCTGGCGTAACATCATGATCTAAGCTAATGCCGCCTTGTGCATGTAAGAGCGCTTTGCCATCTAAACCATATTTCACCGGGGTTGAGTCCACCAGTTTAGCCAGTGTTGCTGAAACATCATGAGCAAAAGTATTTGCTCGATCATTTTTTCCGTATCGCCCTATTTGCCCTTCTTTTTCAAATAGAAGGTTTACCGCTTCGGCCATGCCGTAAACGCCATACATTGGCGCGAAATAGGACTCTTTTATCAACCCTTCTTGCGTCAAAAAGCCTTGAAAGAAGTTCGATTTTTCATGCAAGTGCGTGCTTCTTGCGTTTATGAGCTCGACCATTAATCGATGGTAAGAAGGCAACGCATTTAAGAAGTCGTTACAGTCTGATGCTCGTTTTGCAACTTCTTTTAAATTCATTCGCACCAATGTGTTCGAGCCACCTGCTAATGGAAGCGAGTTGTAGCAACTTACAATACCAAAGCGTGAGCCGTTGTAGGCTTTCGCGTGCATTGGGTAATTGGCGATATGCGGTTTACTGCATTCACAAATGTTCTGTGTCGCTTGACGAAGTAAATCATCAGGTGTAACTGTCTCGTCGTACATAAAGGTGAGATTCGGTGCGATCTGCTTGAGCTCCGCATCTACTTTTAAAACAGTGCGACAAATAATGTTGTCTGTCGGTCCGACATTCACATGCATAAACGCATCTGGCAATGTGCGATCCAGCATGATCCAAAAATGTTTTAACTTTTTGTAAATCTGGCTCTCTGTTAGGTCGCCTATGTAAGGCAACAAGACATCATCTAACTGGCCTAAGTAAACCGGAATGTTCGTTACCGAAGGAACATGATGGTAAATGATGGTCAGCATGTTCAACGCATCATCGAAATCATCAGCCGGAGACAACTCTAAATAGTCTGAGCCTTGCGATAGAAATTTAGCGTAATCAGGCAACACATAGCGAGGTTTAAACGGTGCATGACCTTCAAACATATCGCA
Source organism: Vibrio sp. 704 (assembly GCF_033339295.1). Classification (NCBI taxonomy): domain Bacteria; kingdom Pseudomonadati; phylum Pseudomonadota; class Gammaproteobacteria; order Vibrionales; family Vibrionaceae; genus Vibrio; species Vibrio sp. 704. The sequence goes on from NZ_JAWOUH010000005.1 coordinate 212,942, forward strand.
GATGATGCCTTCATCCATTGCTTGTCTCAGTGATGGAGATACGGTCATGTAAGGAATGCACGCTTCCGCCTCTAAAGCTAAAAAACTCGACTTCTGTTTTGGAGAAAGACGGACGTCGGTCGCGATATCTAGAAAACGTTGTTGTAGTTTAGAAAGGCTTGTCATCTAAGATATTCCTACAAAGTAACCACAAGCCCACAAGACAAAATACGAGCTCTACCCCTAAAGAGTAACGTGATTTTACTCCTGCTTGGCTGTTGCCACTAATGAAAATAAACAAAACGTCTATTTCCATTCTGGAAATAAGACAAAGCTAAATTAGCGCATTCCAACTTACTATATGGGAAAACCTAACTGCGTACCGAAGTCTGTCTTATTTATCGGTTTCCCGTCGACAACATCACGCCAGCACCAATAAATACTCCACCAGTCAAACGATTGAACAACTTCGCTCTTCCAGCGACAAACAACCAATCAGAGGCTTTTACCCCTAACAATGCATAAAATGTTAGCCAGCTAAGCTCAAAAACCACAAATGTAGACGCGAAAATCGCGTATTGAGCCAGTAGCGGTGCGGAAGGTTCAATGAATTGAGGAAACAAAGCGGTGAAAAAGACTATCGCTTTGGGGTTACTAGCGCCAACAATGAAACCACTAGTGAACGCGCTGAACGCTGTCGCGGAACTTTGAGTCGTTGCCGTTTTATTAAAATCTGTCTGAGATGAGCGCAACGCTTGAATACCTAACCAGATTAAATAAGCGGCACCACACCATTTGATAATATTAAAAACTAACTCAGATGAAGCAATGACAACTCCCAGCCCGGTAAATGAGAGCGTAAGGATGATCGTAATCGCAGACAAACTGCCAAGTGCAGTCATGAAAGCAATACGAAACCCACTACTCACTCCTTTACTTAAACACAACAGTGAGCTTGGTCCTGGTGAAGCTGTGAGCACGAGAATGGCAAGAGTGTAAAAAATCCATGTATCTATTTGCATTGGCATCCCTTCCAGCAAAATGAGGTTTATAGCCCATTGTGTATAGAACTATTTTATCGCCCGGTTTCTATCCATGAAGCCGAGGTCTTAATAACCATCTTGCATCTAAATAACTTAGAAAAAATTAATAGATAGTTATGCAAATAAAATACGATCTACATGCAAGGATGTAAAGCCTGTTGTATAAGCTTATCTATTTCTCTTAATCATAAAAAGGCTTAGGATCGATCTCTAACGATGAAGGCGCTATCGCTCTTTCAATTTTGTACGCACTCGTTTTTAAGTCCACCATCGTGACATCAATGTATCGTTTATACTTGCGGGAGTAGAAACATTTCACTTCTGGCTTTAATGCTTGAGATTCATTTGAAGACCAAACAATACCAACACGCCCATCGTTCAACTCAACAATGGAGCCTACGGGGTACATCCCAATGCAATTAATGAATTTGTAAACTAAGTCGGCGTCTAAATGAAATGGCGTTAGACTCAACAAGATTTTAAACGCTTCCGCAGAACTCATGCCTTTTTTGTAACAGCGATCAGCCGTTAGCGCATCGTAGATATCTACAATACAGCTCATACGGCCGTGAATTGGAATCTCATCCCCCTTCAAGCCTCTAGGATAACCATTGCCATCTAACTTCTCGTGGTGCATCAAACAAACATCACGGCTTACGTCACTAAGCCCTTTTACGTGAAGGATAATCTCACCTGCGAACACTTGATGTAGCTTCATATGTTCAAATTCTTCAGGCGTTAGCTTCGCTGGCTTGTGCAAGATCTTATCATCGACTTTAATTTTACCTACATCATGAATAATGCCACCTACAGCAAGCTGTTTTAGCGTTGGCTTATCCAAGCCCAAGTACTTACCGAATGACACTAAAAGACAAGCGACATTGACGGAGTGTTCCAATAAGTAAGAGTCTTTTTTTCGGAGTGCAGAGACACACTGCAACGCATCTGAGTCAATCAAAACACTTTCAATCACATCGTCAGCCCAAGCTTCTACTTCATCAACTTCTATGATTTTTCCTTCAAAAGTTTGATTCAATAGTTTTTGCGCCAAATCTTTTGCTTCGGCGATCAGCCTTTTGGCTCGCTTGTGTTGGATGTCTCTCGAACGATAAGCTCGTTGACCCCTCTTAAAATCGGAGTGTTTCTGCTCTCGCGTCTCTTTAGTGGCATCAGCTGATTCATCTACAGCCTTGAAGACACACTGCTGCGAAGATAATGTTTGATCTACCCAAACATACTTTACGCCACTTGTAGCAAGCTTCTTAATGCCTTCAGGGCTAGATATCCGCCCTGCATTGGCTAAATTGACGCGCTTGTTGTGCTCTATCGCGGTAACAAACATACCAACGCCGATATCAGCGAGCGCAATTTTGATGGAATTTTTCGGATCGTACTGCATATAAAGAAGGCTTACTCGATATTAACGTCCGCATTATAAGAGATTTGATTACTTGGCGTGATAATAAATTTGAATTGATTACAATTAATGAGCATCCTGTCAATTAATAATCGGTCGCGCTCATTAAGTCCTTTTTGTTATTATGGTTTTATCCAAGATAGCATATATACAAATGACGTTAGAAAACAGCACATTGATACCGACACAACTGAAAATAACTTTAGGATAATTATTCATAAATATTTATAGATTGCGGACGGCATCAATAACTGTATTTTATAAATGATTTTTACTGTTGACTATTTTTTATAAATGTCGATGATTAGCCGCCTAATCTTAGTATGTTATTAACCTAGTAGCGCATAAAATGATAGCCAAACAATTTGAACTGACACTTTTGTGATTGTAATGTACGCCAGCAGATCAACTCTATGTTATCAACCCCAACACTCATCTCTGATGCTAAAAGGCTCGAGGAGGAAATATCTTGACCACCATATTTGACCAACAAGTCTCAGATAGTGACCGAGAGTTCCTAAAAATCGTCGAAGAACGATTCATTCATATCTTCGATGTATTTAACGAAGGCCTCTTTTACATGGATGAGTTTGGCACCATGGTATTTTATAACAAGGGCTTTTATGAGCAGCTTGGTATCAACGCTGGTCGAATCAGCTTAGAGCAATGGTTAGACCTTGTTCACCCTCTCGATCGAGAAAGACTCTCCATTCGGGTCGATGCTCACATCATTACCAACAACACGAGGGTCACAACGACCTACCGCGTGCGTAAACCCAATGGACAGTACGTCTGGATTGAAGGCGTAGCCATGACCAAAGAAACAGAACATGGTCATTATATGGTTGGTAGCCACCGTGATATTTCTGAACGCAAGCTGATGGAAAGCTACATTCATCAAGTCGCATTTCATGACAATGCGTCAGGTATGGCTAATCGCGCCCATCTCTTGCTGGATATTGAAGATAGTGTGCGAGCCACTGATTCTTGTGCATCTATCTGTTACATTCAGATAGAAGAGATTAAATCTTACTTAAATCAATATGGCAGCGAGTTGGTCGATGGGTTAGTGGAAAAATTGCTACAAACTCTCAGTCACCTACCTTCTCCAAATAGTTCTGTATATCGCGTACATGATGATGACTTTGCGATTTTGATTCACGATGAATGCTCGGTAGAAACGCTGCAAAGTTACGCCGAAAGTTTAAAGGAAACCTACCACGAGGCAGTGATTGAAGAGGGCCAATACTTAGGAAGTAACATTAGTATTGGTTTGTATCCTTGCATAGATCCAAGTCACTCAGCAGAGGAAATATTACGTAAAGCAGCACGAACTTGTCAGTACGCAAGCGAGCAGAATAAAGACCGTGTTGCGGTTTACAGTGAGAAAACTCAGCATGCCGTAGACCGTTATTTCTTTATTGAACAAGGTCTAAAAAGTGCACTAGAAAAACAGACATTAAGCGTTAAGTTTCAGCCAATTATTGACGCCAAAAGCTCAAAAGTAGTGAGCTTCGAATCTCTGGTTCGCTGGCGTAGCAAAGAGTTTGGCGAAATTTATCCAGACGAATTCATCCCCGTCGCAGAGAACAAAGGTTTGATTGTCGAGCTCGGATATCAAGTCTTTGCCAAAGCGTGTGAATTTATCAAAAACTACCGTGAGCGTTACCAAAACCAAGTTCGTGTAAACGTGAATGTTTCTGTACTTCAGTTAATGAATAGTGAATTCCCTGCGCGAATTAAAGCCATGGCGGATGAGATTGGTGTCGATCCTGAGTCTATTGTGTTGGAACTAACAGAAACATTTATTTTGGATAATAATCAGACAGCCATTGCCCCTCTCAATACCCTCAGGGAACTAGGATTTGCACTCTCTCTGGATGACTTTGGATCTGGTTACAGTTCATTAAATAGCTTCTTCGACCTCCCGATGACACAAATCAAAATTGATAGGTCGATGGCGTGGAAAACACTAACCAACCGCTCTTCACAAGAATATCTGAAGTTTCTTATCACTATGTGCCAGGAAAATAATATTGAAGTAGTGATTGAGGGAATTGAAGACGCCAAAATGTGTGAATTTTTTACCGAAATGGGCGTCGATTATCTGCAAGGTTATTGGTTCTCTAAGCCACTTTCTGTTGCCAGTGCAAGCCGCTATTCGTTGAGTTAAGCATACTAGAGCAATATTCCGCACGGCCACGTTAAACATGCTGAACTATTCACTATAGATTTCAGACACTAACTGGCCGTGACGAAAACAAGCTTAATGTCCCCCGATTAACGTAGACGTTCAAACACCACACTCTGATCTAAATGTTCGTGATACTGAGTGTAATCTAAGCCCACATCAAAGATATATTGGGTCACCAGGTTTCTAACGCACTCTATTAATTGGCTTGCTTGCCATGGTTTTTCAAAGTAGCGGTCAATGCCTGCGGAGTTGATCGCATTAATCGTATCGGTGTGCGTCGCTTGCCCGGTAAGAAGCACTTTCCTCGTAAAGCCAAAACGACCGTCTTTTGATACATCGGTCAGCAGTTCTACTCCCGTTTTACCTGGCATCACATGATCGGAAATAATCAATGCGATCATCTCGCCTTCTGCATCAAATTCATCCATCAGTTCTAGAGCCTCACCTGCTGATTCGCAGTCTTCGACATTCAACCATTGATTTAACGGCTCTAAATCTTGTAGAACCGCGCTTAGTACCTCTCGTTGGTCATCAACGCAAATTACATTAAGCTTCTCCATGTTCACCCTCTACTGGTAACTTGATTCTAAAAATCGTTTTTTCACTGTCGCTCTTTACCACAATAGAGCCGTTATATCCGGCGATAATGCGCTTCACAATCGACAGACCTAACCCTAAACCAAACGACAATCCCCCCTTTTTAGTGGTGAAGTTTGGCCGGAAAATTTTTCTACGTGTCGCTTCATCAATTTCTGGTCCATTGTTAGCAATCGTGACCAAAATTTTACCCTTACTCTCCCGAGTATGTATTTCGATACCGGGTTTCTCCGTTTCACCAAGTGCATCGCACGCATTCTTTAATATATTTACCCAAACTTGGACGAGTTCGGTTTGAGAACCAGTAAAAGCAGGTAAATCCGCAGGGCTAAAACGAACACTCACTCGTCTTAAGTCACTTTGCAATAGAGCCAATGCGCGATTGATTGAATCATTGATGTTAATCGCTTCATCCAAGTCGATATCCGTGCGCCCCAATTGTTTTACGGATCGTACAATGCCAACGGTATGTTTAGAGGCAATGCGTAAGTCATGGAGATCTCGTCCCATTTGCCAGAAACGTATCGCTTCTTCTGGTCTTTTTAGCCAATGTTCCGAAAGGAAATTATTTGGAACGGCACGTGCAAGATCACGAGCAACCTCCTTGGTTAAACCGTAGTATTTTTCGAAGTGGCGCCCCCGCTTTCTCGCTTCGCTAGAAGAGACTTTCTGCCCTTGCATTAAACCAAAATCAAAAAATTGACTCGCTTCCGGATGAACTTCTTCAAGCAATTCCATGATAACTGTCTCTAGCCGTTCTGATTTACTGCTTACAACGCCTATCGCATTGTTCAACTCATGAGCAATACCCGCTGCAAGCTGCCCCAACGTTGTCATTTGCTCTGCGGTATGAAGCTTTTGTAGTGCTTTTTCTTTAGCCAATGCCTCTTGCATTGCGCGCCGTTGACGACGAGATAATTCGTTAACCATCACAGGCATAAATTGTGTCGTCAATGGTCCGTATGTCGCCTCTTCCACGGCAGGCGTATCACGCTGTATCCAAGCCAATTCAACATCGGTTTGAGCAATCACTGTCGAAGAGGCAGTCCACGTACCAGAAAAGAAACTATGTACGCCAATAAACGCACCTTGAGACGCAGAAAATACCTGAATCGGTTTCTTGTCATCTTCCGCGTAATAGCCCGCCAGTTCTCCCGACAGCACATAGTACAAGCGATCGTTGTAGCCAGCTTGCTCAATAAGCACCGACCCGGATAAAACCGTTAATCGGCGTTCAAGGTGATTAAAGTAGCGTTGTACTAACGCGTCTAACTTCGTTTCGTACATGGGTTATCCAATATGCCCAACAGTATGTAAAATCCACACCATCACAAAGCTGAGTAATACGCCAATCACGCCTAGCACGGCACCGATACGAGCCATTTGGCCGCTCTCGACATGCCCTGTTGCATGAGCTAACGCGTTTGGTGGCGTACTGATTGGTAACGACATACCGAGTGAAGCAGCAAATGTCACGACCAAGATCAGAGTAACTTCACCGCCGAGAGGCGTTAGCGAAGCCATAGAAGTACCCAGCGCAGCCATAATCGGCATCAGCAAGTTTGCGGTGGCTGTATGCGACATAAAGTTTGCCATTAACAAGCACAAGAAAGCCGCACCAAACAAGACAACATATGGCGAGAACTGATCAAACGGAATGCTGTGTACCACCAGCTTCGCAAGCCCGGTTTTATCTAGAGCAAGGCCCAGAGCAATACCGCCTGACACCAACCAAAGCACATCCCAAGAGATTTTCTTCAAGTCTTCTTTGTTAATGATGCCCGTCAATGAGAACACTGCGACCGGAATTAATGCTACTGTGTAAGAATTCATTCCATGTGCAGACCCCATCAACCAAAGAATAATCGTGCCGGCAAAGGTGACGTAAACCATTATTGCTTTGGGTGTTTTCAAAAACTTGCTTTTAATGTTCAGATCGATGGTGGTTTGTTCGGCTTTATATAAAAAGCCAATCAGAAACCAGGCTAACGCCATCATCACAATAACGAATGGCACACCAAATACCATCCATTCACCAAACGTAATTAAGTTGTCACCAACCAAATATTTTAGGGCGATGGCATTCGGTGGCGTGCCGATTGGAGTACCAATGCCACCAATGTTGGCTGCAACAGGAATACACAAGGCGAATGCAATTCGACCTGGGTCTTTAGGCCCGAAAACCGCTATCACAGGGGTTAAAATGGACAACATCATCGCTGTTGTTGCGGTGTTTGACATAAACATGGAAAAAACAGCGGTGATCAGCATCAACCCCAGCATAACGAACTTTGGTTTTTGTCCAAATGGTTTGAGTAACACTCGGGCTAAGTTGACATCTAACCTGTACTTTGTCGCCGCCATAGCCAAAAAGAAACCGCCGAGGAAGAGCATAATAATCGGACTAGCGAAGGTCGCCATTATCTCGTTGTATTGTAATAGTTCACCAAAATGTGGCTGCCCCTCTTGCAAACGAAAGAGCACAATACCTTTATTTGATACAAGCAATAGCTCTAGGACAATGATCACAACCGAAGTGGCGTAGATTGGAATTGGCTCGAATACCCAGCAAAGTGCGGCAAGCAAGAAGATTGCAATCACTCTTTGCTGGACGATAGTAATGCCATCAAATGGGAACGCAGAGAGAGGCATTAACCAAACAAGCAATGGTATCAATGTTGGAACAACGTATTTGAGATAAGGGCGCATAGTACTACTTCTCTTCCTGAGATGGTTAGCCAGACACATTTGGCGTTTGGAACGCTATTACCCGCCGCAAAACCAAAACTTTCAGACTGTTTTTTAAGCCTTCAGAGACGAAATGCGGTAATGGCGTTCCAGAGAAGATTATGTACACTGTTTTCAAACAAAACGTTGGTGCGAGATCAATGAACTCGCTTTCACATTGGAAAACATTTTATATCTGTGTTCAAGCTCACTAAATGCTCACTATTTAAGTTAAATATACTTTTCCATCATAAAGTTAGTTAAGGTTTCTCCCCTAACCTCAACACGTTGTCGAGACTTAACTGTGAAACCCATTTTCTCGTAAAAAGGTCGGGCGGTAATACTCACTTCAGAATACAGTCGTTTTATCCCCTGTACTTTCGCCTGTGAAAAAAGAAAAGACATCAAATCACGACCAACACCTTGTCCTTGGTATTCATGATGGCAAAAGAAATGATCAATCAAGCCGTCACCTTGCAAATCACAATAGCCAACGACCTGCCCTTCTATCTCCGCGACGTACGGTTGAATATCGTCCATTTTTCGTTGCCACACATCGAGGTCAAAATCTGATGGTGCCCAAGCGGAAACTTGTGATTCCGTATAATCGCGACGATTAATGATTCGCACAGTATGGTAAAAGAGTGCCCACAGTGTTGGGGCATCCTCGGTGCGATAGCAGCGTATTGAGAGCATCAATTTCCTCATTCCTATTCAATAAATACTAAGCATTAACGCAAAGTGATACTAGTGAACTCATCATTTTCAATGCCAATCACTAAAGGCTTCCCAATCTGATCACTGTTCATCAATACGGTTGTATTCAGCTCTCGGCTTGATCTGCGTATATTGCTTTTTCTTATGATATGAATATTCACAATATAATCGGAATACTCCTTTGTGATTCCGCCGGAAAATTCTACGTGCTCACTTTCATTGTCTCGGACAACATGAAATTTTCGATTGGCTTGAATATCAGTACTGATGGAGGAGTCACCATAGTTCAGCACAACGGACGTTGGTTCGCTATCTTGATTGGCAAAACAGCCAAATGCGAACATGCTTAATGCGAGTATACTTTTTGATTTAAACATTAATTATTCTATTTCTAGTTATTTTTCTGCTATTTGCATGACCAAACAGCACTTGTTCTGTGAGCGCCTATTGTGCCATAGCTGAACGCTGACTCTAAACGCGCAAAAAGATGAGCGATGAAAATTCCGTCCAAAACAAGCAAATGTGAGACAATGTGAGGGTCCCAAACTCACTCAACCAGTCAAAGGCCACTGTAAATCTCTGTTTTTTTATGCTTTTAATTCATGTGACCGTGTAAGGAATACATACAACCTCTTACTTTTTCATACGCAACTAGATGAATCGTTCGAGAAATACGGCATCGTCTATGCCACATGTTACAAATCGGCTTACCTTATTATTACGTATGAACTGGAATTATGGCACTAACTTCCCTCTCTCTTTTAATAAGGAGAGGATTTCAACAATCAGGCTTGCCACGTTTTTATAGCTAAAATCAGTAGAGCGTTACCAACATCGGTTGGTCTAGGAGCAATAAATGAAAGACCCTCTCAACTTTACTCACCTTGTAAAAATTTGGCTCATGTCAATCGCGGTTATGCTGGGTGGATGCACTCAAGGAGATTGGCGTACCGCTAGCAGAGAACCTGCGGGTATCGCACCCGATCCTTCCAATGTTAAGCATGCTGTGATTGAGTTTTACGCCGCAGACGCGTTTGGTTGGCGAGGCTGGTTTGCCGTTCATACATGGTTTGCAATAAAGCCTGAAAATGCGAACGAATATACAGTGTATGAAGTAGTCGGCTGGAGAGTGAATCGCGGACAACCCGCTCTATATCAGTACCAAACTGGGACGCCAGATCGATATTGGTATGGTGCAAAACCAGAAAAGATCCTCTCCATACAAGGTGAAAAGGCCCGCCAGCTTATCCCTAAAATACAAAGTGTTATTAACCAATACCCTTGGGCTGAAGAATATACGCTGTTTCCAGGGCCAAATAGCAATACATTTCCGGCTTGGGTGGGTAAACAAATACCAGAATTAGAGCTGAACTTGCCGTTTCGCGCAATTGGTAGCGGTTACGCCAGCGATTAACAGCAAAGATTAGTCACTGGCTCGTTTTATGTTCAGCATAAAGCACAATATCTATTGTGCGTCGTCACCCAACTCCGTTCTATTTCTTCCATTATGTTTCGCTTTATACAGTGCATTATCGGCGTCTTTCATTACCGCTTCAATTGGTGTGTCATTGCCTTTCCAATGAGAAACACCCAACGAAACCGTGACCTTACCAACCACCTGAAAGTCATGTTGTTCCACGTTGTGTCTAATACGCTCTGCAACATCCATAGCGTGGTTTACGTCTGTTTTTTCCAAAAACATCATAAATTCTTCACCGCCAGAACGACACAGGTGATCATTAGAGCGAGCTTGGTCTTTCATTAACTGCGCAAACTCTCTAAGTAAATTGTCACCCACGTCATGGCCATAGTTATCGTTTACGCTCTTAAAGTGGTCAATATCTAGCGCCAAAACAGAGAACGCGGTATTTTCCTGCTTAAACAAACCAAGAACTTTATCTAATCCACGTCGATTCAATAATCCAGTCATCGAATCTGTTAATGTATCCAGTTGCAGCTTATCAATGGTTTTTGACACGATACCAAATGCTTTAAGAAAGCTAAGCTTCAAATGTGAGACCTCAAAATACCAAGACTTAACCAGTTTGAGATCATCGATAGAGGATGAATGTTCTTCGACACCTCGCACAGCACCCGCTAACTGCCAAAGTGGTCTAGAAATAAGAAGGGACAAGAACCAAATTAGCAACAAAGTTAATAAACCAATTGGAATCGACTTAAGGAAAACATTCCACATCTGTTCATCTAGCACAGATAACGTCATCGATTTCGGGCGCTGAGCAACAATTCCCCATCCTGATGACTTTACTGGTGCATAACCAGCAAGCATTTCGACGCCGCGAGAGTTAACAATTTCTTTGTTACCGCTCTGCCCCATCGTCACCGCTTTGATTGCCTCATTATCGTCGATTACTTCACCAACTCTCGATTGATCTGGGTGATAAATCAGAGTGTTACTCTCATCGACAACGTAAAGGAAAGAACCATCTTTGTATGCGTGCTGGCTGAGTAACTCTGCAAGAATATTTTCTTTTTCTAGATAAATAGTGCCGCCGATATAACCTAAATATTCATTAGATTGAGAAAATATAGGGTATGAGATGGTTAACAAGTAATTTCCAGCTGGCGATATAAATGGTTCAGTAACAACCGGTGCTTGAGCGTTTAAAGACTGGCGTTTTCTTTCACCCACTAACCTTACACCTTTCACCTGAAGTGTTTCAGGGGATACAGAAATAATAACCCCTTTTGCATTAACGACAACCACAGAGTTAAATGATTTGGTTTGCGTTCTTAATCTCTCAGCCTCTTTATCAAGAAGCTGAGCGTCATGCATCTTGTCTTTTAGCACGTTCGCACTGTATTTTAGCTGCGACATTGAGCTTTCTATGAAAGAGTCTGTCATTTCAGACATTTTTTGGGCGTAAACACGGTTTGATTCTAACGTGTTATTGATGATGAGATCCCTTTGAACACGATAAATCGAGTAGAATGCGTTGATCAAAGTGACAAGCACACTGAACACACATAGGGTGACAATAAGATTTCTAAGATTGAGTTTTTCTTTTCTTCTAAAAGACATTGCCAATGGCCAACTTTGAAGGCTTTCTGTATAAATGAGCGTATAGGTTATATGAAATTGATTTGATTTTCAGGTAGTAAGTTGGGATCAATGTTAATATTTGCTCACATTAAAGAACACTTTATGAGCTAAAAAGAGAATTCAGTAGCACGATAAAGAACCGTGCTACTTTCATATTTGGCGTTTAAGAGGGTTTTGTCTCTGTCATCGTTTTTAATATATCCACAACTAGCTGATGATCATCTAACTGCGGTAAACCCGATACCGTCACAACCCCAACCAAACCAGACCCAGAAAGCCGAATTGGGAACGCGCCACCATGAGCACAGTACTCACGAGCATCGAGATGAGGCTGATTTTCGAAATCACGTTGCTTTTGCTTGTTGTACAGAGAAAGATAGTAAGAGCTGTGGCCATACCTTAATACTGAGTTTCGCTTCCTACGGACCCAATCTAAATGATCAGCGCAGGTTCCTGCCATCGCGTATTGAAATAGCGTTTGTCCAAAGCCGTAAACCTCAATAGCAACAGCCGCGCCGCGAGCTTCAGCCTCTTCTTTTAGAGCGAGGCCGATAGACCACGCAATATGGTGATTAAATTCCGCCAACTGAAGTTCATGCTCTTGCAGGGCCACGAGTTCAAGCGTCAAACTCATGGTTTCACCTGAATCGTTTTACCCGTTTTACTGCTTTCCAATGCCATCTCAATCAGAGCGATATTCTGTACTGCTTGAGCGGCAGGAACCGGGTTATCAGTGCCCAAGCGAATGGCGTCTGCCACACCAACAAAGTAAGCTTGGTACGCGCCTCTCTCCGTTTTGATAGTTTGCGCACCGTCTTCGTCGTAACGGACGCCGTATAACGCCTCATCTTCTTCCGACCAAGCATCGTTTTCCGGCAAACGGCCTTCTTTTAAGTAGCCCTCTTGAGGATCTAATCCGAACTTTTCATATTTAGCTTCCGTACCCAATACTTTGTAGCGGAGATTCGGCTCTGGGCTATACAAGTTTGAATGCAAGTGCACAATATGCTCAGGGTAATGAAGTATCAAGTTGTAATAATCAATCGTTGTCGCACCCGGGCGCATCATTCGACATTGTGCGTCTATCGCATCTGGCAAGCCAAACAACACCAATGCTTGATCGAGAAGATGAGGAGCAAGGTCGAATAGAATACCACCGCCATCTTGAGCCTGCTCTCGCCATCGTTGACGAACTTCAGGGCGGTAACGGTCAAAGTGTGACTCAAACAGCTTTATATCACCTAACTTACCTTGTTCGATAAGAGATTTAACCGTGAGAAAATCTCCATCCCAACGTCTATTGTGAAAAACGCTCAGCACTAGACCTTTCTCTTCCGCCAAAGCGATAAGTTCATTACCGTCTTCTATACGAGTAACAAACGGTTTCTCGACGATGACGTGTTTCCCATTGTTCAACGCACGCTTTGCAAGTTCGTAATGTAGGTCATTTGGCGCAGTAATGATTACGAGCTCTGCATCACTATCATCGAGTAAAGTATTCGCATCAGAAAACCACTTAGCATCTGGCCAATCATTTTGAACCGCCTCCTGTTGACGAGAGCTTATCGCGCTCAGCGTTAAATTTGGTAGCGCTTTAATGAAGGGTAAATGAAACGTTTTTGCTGAATATCCGTAACCAATCACAGCGGTTTTTACGGGATCGTAAGCCATTCTAAGATTCCTTATTTCGGTGACACAACAATACATTCAATATCATTGTGATCGAGGAGTTGTTGAAAATCTGATTGAGGGGGATGATCGGTAATAATGATGTCGATCTTTGACAAATCACATACGTGGTGGAAATTGTCGCTACCAATTTTTCGGGATTCACAAACGACGATGACCTGCTGAGCTTGAGCAATCATCGCTTGTTTCATTGTTGCTTCTAACAAACTATTTGTTGTCAGCCCTCGGGATGTCAATGCACACACGCCAATGAACGCTTTGTTCACGTGATACTGCTGCATTTGCTGCTCTGCTTGCGCCCCTAAAACTGCTCTGGCATAAGGGTCAAAGTGTCCGCCTAAGAAATAAACGTCCATTGTGTCGTTTGTTTCAGCAGCGGTCAGTACATCAATGCTGTTAGTGACGACGTTGAGCTTGTTTTCTCCACAATGTGCTTTTCCTGCATAGAGTGGGAGCAGAGACAAAATGGTGCTGGTATCAATAACAAGATGGTCGCGCTCATCCAACAACGCTGCGGCAGCTTGAGCTAGTCGATGTTTAACGTCACTCACGGGTCGACTCGCGTATGCCTCGGTATGGGAAGAGATCGGCGCAAGCATGACACCACCTCGTATTCTTTGTAACCCAGGTTGCTGACTCAACTTAACTAAGTCTCGGCGAGCTGAATCTCGCGAGATACCAAAGTACTCACAAACTTCAGACAACGTTACTTTATGTTGCTGATCCAGCCTGGCTCTGAGCGCTACGAGTCTTTCTTCTTGTGTCATAACTTAAATTCACTTAAGTAGTTTTAAGTAAACTTGCCACAATGATAGAAAAATTACCAACAAAACCACTTATAACCAACTCAATTGACCAAAGGTTAACCAAAGATAAATGAGCAGCAAGGCAAACTTCCTAGAGCGGTACGTTCACTCAAGCCCACATAGTTAGGCGTATGAAGTTTATTTATACCCGTTTAAAACAACTGGCTCATCTAGCCCTAACTTCACCCTATTTATTTTAATAAGCGCTTTTGGTAGTGGAATAAACCCAGCATTTCGTACCTGTTGTGTATTGTTGTCGGTTGTAAGGAGTTCAAATAGCTTTGATTTTTTGATCTTCTGATTAGTGTCGAATTGTTTATTTACATAAACGTAATAGACCACGGAAAATGGATAGCGAAGAGAATAGATGCAATCTGTGCTCAAAGAGCATGAGTCATCGTTATGATGAACAGAGAGAGCCTTGTAGCTCGACCACTGTTCTGAGTATTTAAAATCGGAGTATCGCATATAAGCTTTGGCTGACAAGTCGTCGCTTAAAGCCCGTTTCAATCGGTCTTCATCAAGCATTTGAATCGATGATTGACAACCATTAGAGCTCACATCTGGGTTACTTAAACGCATCTCCCCGAAAGCATACGTATTTGCATCACAGCGTTTCAATTCACTAACGGAAAAACTATCTACCGTACTCTTTTGACTATTGATTACGACAATAGCGTTTGCCATTAAAAACAAACGTGTAGGCCTGTGGCCTCTTTCTCGTTGAAATCGGGAGATGTTTTCATCTGACCATTTCTTAGATGTGATCGCAATAGAGGTTCCGTCATTTAGCATGTCGTTAAAACCACCAGACTGAGATGCAAGCGCTACATTTACACTTGGCTCATCTATCAATGTTTCTATCGTTTCTAGTATCTCTGGTTCGACAAAAATCGATGTTCGAGCCTCAGAGTCAGCAAATGCCAGCGGTGAAATCAAACATGAAGCTAGAGCAAAGAAAGGCAAGACTTTAATTTTCATAATTCAACTCCAACTTCGAATTAGGTGTCAACTCGCTGTCCGAACTAAATATAGTCCACGCTTGTTCAGTACTTTCAGCTTTCGTGTTTACAACAGCAATTGTGCGCCTTTCCCGTTTTTTTAGTTGTACCGTCAATGCCGTATTCTGATAAAACTCTTGCTCTTCAATTCGATTATCTTGAATGCCGTTTCTCACTAGCAATTCTCGTATAGCTGCCGTCCTTTTCTTTGCCAACGCTTTGTTGTATTCGAGTGACGCTTCAGGGCTTGTGTCTCCTATCAGTATGACTTGCGCATTTGGGTTACTCTGAAGCAGTGCTTTCAACTCGCTTAGCGGCATATCATGAGATGGCGTTACCTGATGCTCATCCATCGCAAAGAAAAAACTGATCAGGTGTGTCTGCGAGTCGTTGACCCAATTCGCACAGCCCTCACTGTCAACAACGACACCTTTTGGCGTATCTGCGCAGTTATCTCGTTGGTTTATCACACCATCACTATCATTGTCTTTAAGGTCGTAGTACTGGTAAGTGGTCAACGTCGTATTCGGTGATTCAGCACAGCCTGCTAACATGAAAACTAGAAGACTCGTAACTGCGAATTTATCCATTATTGTTCTCCTTCCAGTTCTCTGGATACTCAACTCGCAACGCATAAGTCAGAATCCCCATCGAGTTGAATAAACGGTAAGTGGCAACCAAATGATCGTACTTTGTTCGGGTATAGTTCCGTCTCGCAACAAACGTTTCAACTTTGGCATCTAATACATCTAACAAACTGCGTCGCCCTACATTGAACTGCTGGATGTACCCTAATTCAGTTACTTTCGCCGCATCAACGTTGACTTTTAAAAACTCCATTTGCTGTTGAAGTAATGTATGTGCGTCCCATGCCAGCCTTACACCTTCATTCGCATCTAGTTCTGCATTTGCTCGAATAGCCCTCGCCTCCTCTACTCGCCAGGCAGATGACTCCACTCGGGAGTCTGTAGAAAAGCCGTTAAAAAGATCGTAGTTGACCGTCAGCATAACCTTTGCATCTTCGTTAATGCCTTCAATATTATCCACGTTGTCTGTTTTGTTGGCTGACAGCTCAAGCTTGAGCTCTGGGTAGTAATCCCCCTTTTCTCTTTTTACTTCATGTCGAGCCGCCTCTAAATCTTTCATCGCCGACTGTATGGATGGGTGCAACCTAACCGCTTGTTTAAGTGCTTCGTCAAGCTTATTCGGAAGCAATTCCTGCGGGTAAACAGGCTCAACTAAGTTTTGCGGCGCTCGACCAACTAAACGTACAAATCTTGTTCTAGCATCGGAAAGATTGTTTTGGGCGGCAATCAATGATGACTGTGTTGTCGCGACACGCGAAGAAACCTGTGCTAAATCGGAGTTGCTGGTTAAACCTTTTTCTTTTTTATCTAGAATGAAACGGTAGATCTCTTGGTGTTCACTTAAGTTTCTTTCTGTCAGTTTCATCAACTCTCGGGCATGTAAAACGTCCACATACGCTCTGACAGTATCTAATGCGACATTTTCCGCAGATGCCAATAAGCCTAAGCGTTCAGCTTCAGCCTCGTAAGATAGGCGATCAACATCAGCACTTGTTTTAAATCCATCAAATAACAGTTGGGAGATTCTTACGCCCATCTCCGTTCTTTCTAATGTTCTATCTTCACTGTCGATGTAGTTTCCGTTGTTATATCGAGTACCTTCGTACCCTGCTGCTGCATACAAATTAACCTGAGGAAGAAATGAACCATTTATGGCATTTCGGTCTCGTACCATCGACTCATAGCGAGAATAGCGAGCAAGCAAACTGGGGGAGCTATCGAGAGATAACGTAACTGACTCTTCTAAAGTCAAAGCGTTTGGCGACGATGATACTGCAAACAAGACCAATAACGTTGATTTAAGCCGCATCTTATATCCTTATGTCTATCTTTCTCTGAGCGAATTCTCTTTCGCACGTAATATAGGTTTTAACCAATAATTCAGTACTGTTTTTTCTCCTGTAAGAATGTCTACCACAACCTGCATTCCCGGGATGATCGTAAACTTATCATCAACCTTGAAAGTAACGTTGGCACGGTAGTAGGCATTGCCCTCTTCATTTTGAAGTGCATCGGCGCTTACGTAGGTCACTTCTCCTTCTAGGCCTCCGTAAATGACAAAGTCATAGGCAGACAACTTTACCGTTGCCGGCAGGCCAGGCCTTATGAAGGCGATATTCTGAGGAGAAATTCTCGCTTCAACGATTAACGTGCTATTACGAGGGACTATTTCTAAAATAGGCTCACCCGGCTTAACCACACCTCCGATGGTTCTGACAAAAACATCTTTGATGGTTCCATCGACCGGAGAAAGTAACTGCGTTCGATTCAACTGATCCGCAATCGCCTGACGACTTTCATTGAGCTGCGCTAGTTGCGTCACAACTTCATTGAGCTGCCCTTGTGCCTCTGCCCTAAAAGCAAGCGCAGTACCACGATAATCTGCGATGGATTCAGAATACACAGCCCTTTGCTTTTGGGCAGCAGCTTGTGAACTCGCGATGTCTCCTTTGAGCTTTATAACGTCTCTATTCAGTTTTAATAATTCCACTTCAGCCACCGCGCCACTAGAAACCACCTCTCTCAACATATCTCGCTCTTTCGAGACAATAACCAGACTGCTTTTTAGTGTTTGAATGGTATTCAAGGTATCTAGATAAGCTTGCGATTGTTGCTCAATTCGCAATTTAGCCTCCTCCAGCTCAGACTCCAGTTGGCTCAACCGCTCAAGATAGTTTGCTTTGGCATTCAGATAGGCAGAGTGGCCGGTCATCGAAATATCAAATGGCTGAGGCTCGATACTCACTTGTTGTTTCCAATCCAGTTGGAGGCTATTCACTTTTACCGTTTCTAATTCAATTTGAAGCCTCTGCTTTCTGGCGAGCAAAGATTCAACTTGTTCAGAGGTCTCCGAATAGGTCGACTTAAACCTTGTATCATCCAGAATGGCGATGGTTTGCCCCTTAGTGACGCTTTCACCAGGCATGACAAGTAACTCCTTTAGAATGCCTCCCTCTAAGCTCTGAATCGTCTGAACAGACAAAGTAGGAACAACTTTTCCTTCGCCGACAACCACTTCGTCTAACCTCGCCCACGAGGCCCAAATAATCACACTCAGCACTAACGCGGCAGACAACCAAATCAACGTTCTCGAACGGTTTGCTAAATGAGCATTACTCCAACGAACTGTGCTCATCATTGACCTCCTTCGCGTACAATTGATACTGCGCGTACTCTGTTCGTCTTCGCGTTAGACTGTTGTTTAGCAAAAATTTCTTGGGGCGATCCTTCCCTCAAAATTGCGCCTTTATCAAGCACAACAATTCGATCACAAAGCGATAATAAGGAATGTTTATGAGAGCTAATAATCATCGTCGTCGAGTGCGGCAACGATTCAAGAGCATTAAACAACGCATTCTCAGCAGGTTGGTCTAAGGAACTGGTTGGCTCGTCTAAAATTAATGCTGCTGGGTTTCGATAAAAAGCTCTTGAAATCGCTACAGCTTGCCTTTGCCCCCCCGACAAATAACGCCCTCCTTCTCCGACTTGCGTTTCTAGACCATGAGGAAGGCGACTCATGTACTGGTTCAAACCCGATAATTCTATCGCACGGCGTAATCGTTCTTGATCAATAACATGATGTCCTAATACTATGTTTTCCATAATGCTGCCGTATATAAGATGCGAATCTTGGCCAACCCAACCCGTTTTCTCTCTTATCAATTCGGCGGGCCAAAGCTGACTGTCAATGTCATCAAAATAAACGCGACCCTGTAAGGTACTGAGTTGATTGGCAATAATAGAAAGGAGTGTAGACTTTCCTGCTCCTGCACTACTAATAACGCCAACGCGTTCGCCTTGCTTGATAGTAAGATTAATATCTCTCAAACATGGCATATCAACATCTGGGTATTGGAAGCTCACGTTTTCTAAACGTATATTCCCTGTAAATTCGGCAGACGTAATGACCTGACTGCGTTGCACCTCCTGAGGTAAAGACATGATAGAATTTAAGCCTTCAACCGCTGTTTTTGTCTGTTGATAGCGAAGTAACAGCATAGCTAACTGGTTAATCGCCCCTGCAGCACGACCGCTAAGCATGACAATAGCAATGAGCCCCCCCATGCTGAGCAATCCCTCAGAAATTCTGTACACGCCTGTTACAAGTAACATTACGGTAATTATCTGCTGGCTAGATTGAATGGAGTAAGCAACGATATTCGAATAGTTTCGCGATTGATTTTGCCAATCAGAAAGCATGGATACCGTTTGCTCCCAACGCTTTTGTGCTTCTCCCGTAGCGTTATTTTGCTTAATCTCTTTTAAAGAGGACAATGAATCAAACAAGTGAGCTTGTCGCTTCATGGATAGTGCAGCACTTTCCGTATGTGATTGTTCTATTTTTGCTTTTACCGCAAAGCCAAGGATCAGCAGGGTAAACATGACGGCAATAGGTATGAACATCATTGCCCCACCTAGCCAACCTATTAAGACTAAAAATAACAACGTAAATGGGAGATCAACTAAGGTCACAAGAGATGCAGAAGTAAAAAAATCGCGAACACTATCAAAATCTTGTAGTTGTCGAGCGAATGCACCGACTGATGCAGGACGGTGTTCAAGTTTCATCCCCATAACTTTAGAAAAAAGTATCGAAGAAAGCTTGTTATCGATGTACTTACCCGCGGTATCAGTGACAACTCCCCTTGCTTTACGCAATAGCCAATCAAAAATAATGATGACGGAGACACCAGCGACCAAAACCCATAATGTACTGAAAGCTTGATTAGGCACTACACGATCGTAAACGTTCATAGTGAAAAGCGGAATAACTAGCGCTAGCGTATTGATAAGGAAAGAGGCAATCAAAAGATCTCGATACCACGGAGACATTTCTTTCACTACGGCGAAAAGCCAATGTTCATTATAATCCGCTTGAATAGAACTTATCCGTTTGTCCAGCTCTGGACGCATAGAAACTTGCCATGCTTGAGGCTGGAATTGATTATGCAGCTCCTCGCTCGTGACGTATTGCGTTTCACCTTGATCTTCACTAAATAACGTGACTTGATAATCGCTGTTATGTCGCTCAGATATAATAGCGGGTTGTAACGTCTTCCTATTGATTACCACCAATGGAAAGCTCAACATTGCGGTGGATTTTAAATCGATTAATGTGAGTTCAAGATCGGCTCGCTCAGCGGCTCTGATGAATAAGTCACTATCCAATCTACCCTCAACAAGAGGTAATCCAGAAAGCACCTTTTTTGTATGGTGTCTAACCTCAAAATAACGCATCAACCAAGTTAACGATTGCCCCCAAGGATCGTTAGTCAGCTCACTTGATGAGGATGAGTGATGCTTCATGACATACCACCTACTAGCAAGTTGTTGTCATCAATCATCTTCTGTAAGACATTTTCTTCGGCTACGCCAGTCGAGTCACCTTTGTAAAGCTGATCGAGAGTGACGCCCTGCATAAGAATCTGTTGTTTTGTCCCCGTCTCTTCTGGTTTTATGTGAAGCGTTACGCCATCATCATTCTCTGTTAAATCGAGCTTATTATCGACTTCTGTTATCGAGGTAGCGGTGATTATCGAGGCGATGTTAATTGTGTCATTATCATCACCAATAACGGATATTTGGAAATCGTTGATCACATCGTACGAGGGCTTTAACTCGTTACCGAGCCCTGAACTGTCAAACTGGAATACATCGCTGCCACTTCCTCCAATAAGCAAATCATTAGCATCTGTCGCAAGTAATGTTTGGTCACCCTCTTCCACTAAGGCAACATTGACTGTCTGAGCAGCACCTTCTGCGACAGTAGCACCCTGTGTTGCAATCGGTTTTATCGACAACGTAAAATCACTTGCACCGCTAAACCCACCAACGATGGAAAGATCAGCGACATCCTCTTGATCAACAGTGTAAATGCCGTTCAATCTTTCACCATGACTCAACTCTAGATCTGTTGGTAATCCGCGAATCTCCACACTTCCAAACTCTTCTGGTGCAGGGTTGACTAAATTCATGCTCAACCCTAAAGGAATACTCCCAGACGCTTCAGACACAATAGACTGATAATCGGCCGTTAGTGTTGGCTCATCAGCTTCAGGGGTAACAACAATGGTTAGATCGGTGCTTTGCACATCTCCAAAATCGGTTTCGAGTTTCCCTGACACTATCGCTTGATCAAACGTTCTAACATTGAGAGCAACATCCATCGTTCCAAATGCATCCTTCGGAACGAACTCCAAACCTGACACTTCATTTGCTCGCACTAATACCGTCGCCACGGCATTGCCCGCGTCATCGAAGGTAAAGGATGAGAATTGAGTTCCAATACGAATCCTACCTAAGCCTTCCAATGCAGAGGGTTCAGAGCTTGCTTTGATCAACATCGACACTTCTATATATTCGTTGCTATTTGTTTCAAAACCGCTCGCTAAAAAGTCAATCGAAACGGAATCACCTTCATCTCCAGTGAACGTGTTAGAGGTTGTATTCAACGATACATCGTCGCCAATCGGTTTTACGCCGACGTTGAACTGAGAAGTGGTATAGTTATAGTCGTTTGATCCAGACTCTTGGGTAATAGCTTGCAGTGTTAGTGAAATATCCCCACTAAAATCTAGTGGCGGTAGAAAGTAAACCTTATCAAGTTGTGCTTGAGTTAGCTGCCACTCCTTGCTCTCACCATCCGTTGAACCGTTATCAGGGAGTAATTCGAACGTCCCATTATTGTCCCAAACCAACACGGCTCCGTCTGGCACTCCTGTCATGACCAAAGACATCGACTCAGAACCATCTTGATCGATTAATGATGCAGATAAGTTTCCTAAATAAATATAATTATCTTCATTACCAACTACGTCTTCTGTTTCCAGAACCGCTTTATCAACCACTGGGGCAATGGTAACGGTAACTTCTGTTGATTTAGTTTGAGTATCTTTCGCACTGTCAGTACTTAAACAACTTCCCGTGACTTCATCAGTAATGTTTGCGTCAACGGAAATAACAAGCTCTCCACTGTAGTTTTCAGGTGGGATTAACTGAATTTCGTTTAGACGCGTAACATCTGTCACTACCCATGTTCCATCACCGTTGTCAATGAGTAGGCTCGGGTCCACGGCAGTAAACCGCGCATTCTCGTCAGACACAGATAAAGAAACCCAATTGACACTTTCAAGGCCAGTCGCTGCGTCACCTTCTCCAGTAATGGACTGCATTGGCCCTTCACTATCGCCCAATACAAGAGCAAGATTCAGGTTGGTTATAGTATCTTCTTGAACCGTAACTTGGCTTGGTGCTATCGCGATATCATCGACAACAGGAGAGATTTGTACCGTAATGGTCTGAGCGGTTGTTTTCGAGTCACCATCGCATGGGGCCGTTTCTGTCACTTCTAAATTGAAAGTAATGCATCCAGCAAAGTCCTCATCCACGCCAGTAAGCGTCAAGGAAGACAATCCAGCGCTAGAAATTGAATAACCCAACAGATTGCCCGCATTATCATAAGCAGGTATCACACCTTCGCCAGTAAGCTCGACTCCTTCAGGTAAAGAATCTGCGGCGACAAAGAAGGAAACTAAGTTACCGTCACTACTCGCTACATCAGGGTTTAAAAACGCCCCAATTGAGACATCTTCACCTTCTTTACCTACAATATCCCCACTTTGAACGCTTCCTGGTTCACCAGGATCAGCACACTGGTCTCCATCTCCTTCATGGCCAGTAATTTGAATTTGGAACTGACCAGTGATGTATTGAGCATCCGTTCCATCTCGAACATACGCTAACACATTCACATCAAGTATCTCTGTGTTAGATGGGCTATAAATCGATGCGCTAGCAAGCAAATCTTGAGCGGTTTCCAACACGCTATCACTTGTGATTCCTTCCATTGGAATCAGCCAGTTCCCATCGGCATCTTGAGAAGCACCGTTCGGATGAGTAACAATGAGGTCTTGACCCTGCGGTATCTGTAAAACGATGTAATCGAGATACTCTGAACCATCAATATCCGCTTCTGTAAATGTAATGCCTCCACTCACGTCGACAGCAGACCCATCCGTACTTGTGAATACTTCAGTCGCGCCTTCTAAACGTGTTTTGTCAATATCTTCATTACCAATATCCACTTTGCCAGAAACCACGACGCTCAAAGAGCCATGGATTGCCTTTACATCAGTCTCCATCGTCGGAGACGTGTCTGTCACTTCGTACTGAACTTCCAGGCTAAACATCCCACTTAGGTCTTCATTAGCTTTTACAGTGATTCGTCCACTGTTTAACAACTCAGATAATGTTGCCGAGCTACCATCGAGTAGTTCATTGAGTTCTAACGGTAAATTACTTTCCTCTACTGCATTACCATCAAAGTAAAGTGTTAAGCCATCTGGAATGGATACAATGGTGTATCCTGTCAAGGACTCACTAGAATCTATATCTTGATTAACGACAGGCTCAAGATTTAGTGTGATGAAATTGTCCTCAATACCATTGCTTTGTAATTCTTGACCGTCAGTTTGATCAACAATAGGTGAGATTTCCATTTCCACTTTAAGAGGGGTTTCAGCAGAATCACCATCCGGCTCTGTTGAAACGACGATAACATCCATGCTCAGTGTTCCACTAAAATCTTGCTCTGTTTTGAGGTAAGTGTTTTCAAGAACAGCGTTTGAGACCTGATAAACTGGCCCCGTTATTGGGTCCACGTAAGCAATTGGAAGAACAATAGGGTCACCATTTACATCTGTCAGTTGTGTTCCCAAAGGGATGTTCTGAAGCAAGATATTAATTTCTTCTGATAGGTCGTCGTCTGATGTCTGGATGATAAAATCCAGTTGTATCAGGTTATCTTCGTCTAACGTAGAGAGATTACTAATTACTTTAGTCGCTTGATCATATTGCCAATTCCCCTGTCCACCATCTAGGACAATTGGTTCATCGACCACGCCTTTTAGCTTAATATCAATGGTTGCAAATTGGCTCTCGGCGGTTTCATTAATAGGTGCTAAGCCATCAATAGTCGACTCTGTTGAAATGGCGGTTACTTGAAGGGATAGAGATTCAGTAAATGAGCTGATATCCGATTTTGGTTGAAGTAACGCCTCTGAATTGGCTAGAGCATTGGAGGTCACTAGGTAGGTATTAATACCGATAAGCGTAATCCCAGCTCCAACAGGCAATGTCCAACCATCTTGAACTTCTATGCGATAAGACAGAGACTCCGAGCCATCTGTGTCAGTGAGCCGCCCTAGGATGTAATCTTTTAAGTCAATCGTTTGGTCTTCAAGCCCCTGAATGTTTTTAACGGTCAGCGTAGGCACATCGGCATCTGGAGATATATCGATAACAACTTGCTCAGTGATCTCCGCTGTTTTATCTTGCTCATCGGCAAACACACTACCCGACTCAGTCGTTACTGCCGTTACATCAAAAGTAAATCTTCCGGCTAAGTTTTCGTTAGATGTGATTTCAATTTGATCTAACTCGGATTGGCTATACGCTTTACCTTCCTCAATAGCACTTCCGTTAAGTGTTAATATAAGTCCATCTGGAATATTCGAAATTTGGTAGTGGAGCGTTTCAGAACCGTCTTGGTCAAACTTTTCAGCAACAATATTGAGTGAAAGTGATTCAGCGGAATCTTCAACACTTTGATAAGAAAAGTCCGAATCACTAGACCACTCTGGCAAATCTGCAACCGGTAAAACGTTAACATTTAACGTATTATTGCCTTGTAATACAAAACCATCTGGTTCGACATCAGATACGATTAATGCAGACACTGCTAACGAAACTTTGATAGTGTTGCCCGACAGGTTTAGCGCTGGTTGATAAGTGAGATCACCATTTGGAACGGTGAATATACCCACCCCCATTAGCTCTGTACCAGAAAGACTAATAAATCCGTCATTATCATCATCTTCAAGGCGCACTCCGTCTAAAAACAGAGCCCCTCCTTGTAGAGATTCAACAGAGATCCTTATCGCTTCAACACGCTCATTATTCTCCGTATCCCCAGGAGAAACTCTAATCGGTAACGCGACTGGCGTAGGGTCTCCACTATTATTCGCGCCATTATCTTCTAACGTATCTACATTAACGGTTCGAATAAAGCCCCTAGCATCATCAAGAATTAATTGAGCTTCACTGCTTGCTTGGTCACCGTCTGCATCCGTCACAGTTATCGTTAGATCATCAAGCAAACCACCTACAGGCGTATTAACAATAAGCTCGGTAGTTAGCGTAAATGTCCCATCTTGAGCAATAGTCAGCGTTCCATATTTTAAGTTACCATCACTACTATTGATTAAATCGATGGTCCAAGCATCATTGCTAAATACCGAACTCGCCGTATCGTATGTTTCACCTGCATAGGTCAAACTTGAAATCAACGTGCCATCTGAACTGATTAAGTCGGCATTATTGCTAAACCAGTTTCCCGAAAACTCATCCCCCTCGGTAAGTTCAATTTCTATTGGTGAGCTTGTGTCTTCGGGGATATCATCCACTACACTAACGGTATATATCTCAGCTTCAGACTGGTCGCCATCCTTATCAACGGCATAAATTGAAAAACTGAGTTCTAATGTGTTCTCGTCCGCTGGAACACCGTCAGGTTCATCGTGTTCAAGTGCACGGTATAGATCAAACTCGACAGTCCCATCGGTATTAAATCTAATTCTAAAGACGTCTTGCTCGCTTTCATCTCTTGCATATAACCAACCATTCGAGTCCGGTGAATCAAGCGCAACCAGGCTGCCACTACTTGTTTTATAGCCGAGCGCATTGAACATATCGATATTCACGCTCACACTGGCGATAGAGTCTGAACCTTGTACTAGCGTAATGGATGGTGACGAGCCCTCGATGCCAGAATCAAGCGAATCATCATTCAACCCGCTTTCATTGACTGTGATTCCCTCTGTAATTACTAGTTCCGGAAACAAGCCATCATAGACCTGTATGTTGGACTCCGTAGAGATCTCGCTTCCATCAGAATCTCTCGCCACGATGGGCATAGAGATCGACAATTGCGTCCCATCACCTAAAACATGGTCAAGCGAGTGATAAAGCTCTACAGTTACATTAACGGTAGACGTATCATTTGATGGCAAAGAGAAGTCACTAGGTAACGTGACCCTAAATATAACGTCTCCAGTGTCAGAAATTGCGTCAAAGCTTCCATCATTGTTATCGTACCAAGTGACAGCCTCTCCGTTATAAGTAACAGCATCACCAAGTGTAGTTTTGACAGTATCTCCATCATTTATGTCAACACCCAGATACACAATCGGATCGAATGATGACGTAACTATCACATCCGTATTCGCTATGGCTGAAACCCCATCAGGAGCAATGTTTGTATCGACAGGTGTTTCGGTTAACTCGACATTGCCACTATTGATTAGCGCTTGTCCATTGTCGTTATCTATCACATTAATGTCTAAAACGACCGACGTGTTATCTTGGTCTGAGTCGATTGCAGTAACAACGAGAGGTACGTTTGGATCAGTATTTTCTTGTTGGTCGAGAGCCTGAAAAAGCTCAAAGGAGTAGGTAATGTCGCTATTTGCATCAATAGGTAATGAAGCATTGAGGATAGCTTGAAAGATGGGAATCTGAGTTTGCCCATCTTCGTCAAGAATACAACCATCAAGTGTTTTGCCATCCGCAGAGACTTGATAAAGCACAACTTGTTCACCACTCGTCAACAAGGGTTGTTCAGAGACGATGAACGACAAAGATTCGAGGTAATCACTGCCAACCTCAACTTGAAAATTCCCTGAGCTCAACACACCTCCATTTGCGAGATCAGATTCTTTTACTTCTACCCCATTCAAATTATTTAAAGTTGGGTCTGCGCCATCCTTTAGAACATAGTCAATTTCATTCTCTACAAGCGGTGTGGCATCTAAATCTACGCCACCAATGGTCAACGGGAAAGTGACCGTATCACTGCTATTGAATTGATCGATAGGGTGCTCAAGAGTAAGCGAAATTGAAGCTAATACATCGTTACCCGACTCAACGCCACTCAACGTTAACGTAAATACAGTGACACCATTCGCAAATGCTGTAATTTGCTTTCCACTGGAACTTAACGTGTAGCTAAGCTCATTATCAGAGACTGAGCTTGTAAGCCCTAATGCTTCTAACTTAGTAATAGATGACCCACCGAAATACAAACTACTCGGATCCGGATTGTCAGATCCCGCGACAATATTAACAGTTCCTTCAGAGTTCAATATCGGGCCATCCAAAGGGACTTCTGTTACGTCTATAGTCGCATTGCCTACGTAACCTGCTTGTCCATCACTAATATCAATCGTCGCGTTAGCCAAGCCATAGTCTTGGGAGTCATCTGCAGCTAAATAGCTGAAAGAAACACTTTGCTCGACCGAATGATCTAGGTTTCGACCTGCATCAAACTGCCAAGAGCCATCAGAAAATACGGTTAATTCGCCTTTTTCTAAACTAAAACTTACGGATCCCCCCTCTAGAATTGACTTCTGCTCCCCGCCAGCCTCTACAAATTTCACATAAAGTGTTCCATCAAGATCAATATCATTTTCAAGTACATTGCCCGTAATTGTTTGATCTTCTACGACTGAGTATGTGTCATCTCTAATCACCGGATCAGAGTCATAAATAGTAATCGTTAACGGTGCCACAACCGTCTCTTGTGTACCATCAGCATCACTTTGAGTGCTTTCAACCAATACGTTAGTCACCAGCTCATCTTGACCTACACCATGATCAATCGCTTCATAAAAAGTAATTTGAACCGTACCATCATCATTGACTTCTGCTGAGAAAACTAATCGGTCGTCAGTCGATGTTCCTTGTAAGCTCAACCCATCTTCTGCAACAACAACGTTAATAGATTGACCGACCGATGTAAGCGCACTCAAACTTGGCTGCTCTGCATGCAGTGCTGGCACACCATTTTCTATGTTGATGGCTGCCGAGCTGCTTTGCTCACCAAAAAATCCAACGATGTTTTCAGAAAATACCGTTGAACCGGGTAGCACTATTGTCGGCATGGTATCGACCGCGTGGTTGCCGGCGGCATCCAACACTTCTGCTTCAATGGCCCACGTGTTGTTTAGATTGAGAGTGTTTACGTCAATTCCGGTTACTGTCCACGAACCTGATGCATCAACAAGGCCAGTAAAATTCAGCGTGCTGTCTCCGTCACTTACCCGAATCGTCACTGCCAGACCTTGCTCTACACCACTGGTTATCCCTCTCATTTCCGTGACTATACCCTCACGGAAATCATCAATGGCAAGACCACCGCTAATATAAAAATCCGTATCGATATCAATGGTGGGAGCAGTGGCATCTATGGTCGTAGCCTCATCCATCGCTTTCGCTTGGTTGCCCGCCACATCATTCACGGAGGCAGATACGGTTAACGCCCCATCGGCTAACGTGGATAAGTTCGCCCCTTCGACTTGCCACATACCATCAACGACAACGGCATTGAACGAGAGCATCGCCCCCAAGCTGTCTTGAACCGTGACAGAAACCGTCTGACCATTTTCAACATCACTGACTTGCCCTGACAAAGTGACAGATTGGCGCTCTTCAATGTTTAAATAGCCGTCTCCGCCATCGTCAACGTCCGCCGTCACACTTGCGAGCGTATCTTTGATGATGGTGTTTTCACTGGTTGCAGGGTTACCCGCTATATCTATACTCTCAGCAACAACTGTCAGCGTACCTTCAGACAACCCAGAAAGGTCAACGTCGTCCAGAGACCAACTTCCACCAGTCACCACCGTTTCTAAGTTTATGACCGCTCCTAACGAGTCGGTTACCGTAACTTGGATACGCTGGCCATCTTCAATGTTTTCAATCGTCCCTTCGAGGCGAGTAGTCGCGATTTCGTACTGATTTAAATACTCATCCCCTCCACCATCAAAATTGACGTTCACCGTTGCAAGCGTATCTTTAATGGTCGTATCGACGGCGTTCAGGTTATTGCCATAAATGTCAGAAACCACAGAAGTCACCGTAAGCGGCCCTTCAGCAAGAGAAGACAGATCAACGCCTGATAGGGTATAAGCCTCATTCTCTACGGTCGTTGTA
The DNA here is from genome assembly GCF_033339295.1 of Vibrio sp. 704. Taxonomy (NCBI): domain Bacteria; kingdom Pseudomonadati; phylum Pseudomonadota; class Gammaproteobacteria; order Vibrionales; family Vibrionaceae; genus Vibrio; species Vibrio sp. 704. The sequence continues at coordinate 242,311 of NZ_JAWOUH010000005.1, forward strand.
AGAGTAATGGAATTATTGAGGCTGTCGGTAATGGTGATAGTAACAAGCCACTCATCGCTTATCTTGAGTGCGTCACCTTGAATCGTGACACTAGGAACTTCAAACTGGTTTTCGTATCCATCACCGCCATCAAGAATATCTACTGTTAAAGAGGCATCATCGTTCAAACCTTCAATTGCCTCTAAGGTAATATCCAATGTTACGGAGGTGGTGTCACCGTCTGAATCTGTTGCATTAACTAACAATGGTATATCCAGGATTTGATCTTTTGACAGATCGAAAGAGCGATATAATTCAAAGGAATACTCTATTTCACTAGTCGACTCTAAAGGTAATGTGGATAATAGTTTCGATTGAAAAATATTTACTTCCACCCCACCTTCTAAGATATAGCCAGTAATTGTCGTACCGTCATCAGACAGACGGTAAAGCAACTCACTTTCACTACTCACTAATGTGGGCTGGTTTAATTCGCTAAATCGAAGAGAGTCAACATAATCACTCCCGATATCGAGTTGAAGGCTCCCAGTCTTAAAGATTGTCCCACTTTCTAGATTAATCTCCTCCATTGCAACAACAGTCAAGTTGCTCAACGTAGGATCAACACCATCTTTCAACACGAAATCAATTTCATTCTCTACAAGCGGTGTGGAGTCTAGATCTGTCCCTCCAATGGTCAACGGGAAAGTGACCGTATCACTACTATTGAATTGATCGATAGGATGATCAAGAGTAAGCGAAATTGAAGCTAGTACATCGTTACCCGACTCAATGCCACTCAATGTTAACGTAAATACAGTGACACCATTGGCAAATGCTGTGATTTGCTTCCCACTGGAACTTAACGTGTAGCTAAGCTCAGTATTAGAGACTGAGCTTGTAAGCCCTAATGCCTCTAACTTAGTAATGGATGCCTCACCAAAATACAAACTAGTCGGATCAGGGTTATCAGAGCCAGCAATCACATTAACACTGCCTTCGGTGGTTAATAATGCCGCTCCCAGAGGTACTTCTGCTGTTTTTATAGTAGCGCTACCTACATAACCCGCTTGGCCATCTATAATGTCGATGGTCGCGGTTGCTACACCGTAATCTTTTGAATCATCGGCTGCGAGATAATCAAAAACGAGACTTTGCTCAACCGTGTGATCTAAGTTGCGACTGGCATTCAACTGCCAAGAGCCATCTGAAAATACGGTTAATTCACCCTTCTCTAGACTAAAACTTACTGAGCCACCATCAGGGACAGACTGGATCTCTCCTCCGGCTCTGACATATCGAATGTACAAGTCACCATCAATATCAATGTCATTCTCCAGTACATTGCCAGAAATGACTTGGCCTTCGGTTACACTATATGACTCATTTTCGATCACTGGATCGGCATCAAGGATGGCGATTTCTAGGGGGGCCACAACCGTTTCTTGTGTACCGTCAGCATCACTTTGAGTGCTTTCAACCAATACGTTAGTCACTAGCTCATCTTGACCTACACCATGATCAATCGCTTCATAAAAAGTAATTTGAACCGTACCATCATCATTGACTTCTGCTGAGAAAACTAATCGGTCGTCAGTCGATGTTCCTTGTAAGCTCAACCCATCTTCTGCAACAACAACGTTAATAGATTGACCGACCGATGTAAGCGCACTCAAACTTGGCTGCTCTGCATGCAGTGCTGGCACACCATTTTCTATGTTGATGGCTGCCGAGCTGCTTTGCTCACCAAAAAATCCAACGATGTTTTCAGAAAATACCGTTGAACCGGGTAGCACTATTGTCGGCATGGTATCGACCGCGTGGTTGCCGGCGGCATCCAACACTTCTGCTTCAATGGCCCACGTGTTGTTTAGATTGAGAGTGTTTACGTCAATTCCGGTTACTGTCCACGAACCTGATGCATCAACAAGGCCAGTAAAATTCAGCGTGCTGTCTCCGTCACTTACCCGAATCGTCACTGCCAGACCTTGCTCTACACCACTGGTTATCCCTCTCATTTCCGTGACTATACCCTCACGGAAATCATCAATGGCAAGACCACCGCTAATATAAAAATCCGTATCGATATCAATGGTGGGAGCAGTGGCATCTATGGTCGTAGCCTCATCCATCGCTTTCGCTTGGTTGCCCGCCACATCATTCACGGAGGCAGATACGGTTAACGCCCCATCGGCTAACGTGGATAAGTTCGCCCCTTCGACTTGCCACATACCATCAACGACAACGGCATTGAACGAGAGCATCGCCCCCAAGCTGTCTTGAACCGTGACAGAAACCGTCTGACCATTTTCAACATCACTGACTTGCCCTGACAAAGTGACAGATTGGCGCTCTTCAATGTTTAAATAGCCGTCTCCGCCATCGTCAACGTCCGCCGTCACACTTGCGAGCGTATCTTTGATGATGGTGTTTTCACTGGTTGCAGGGTTACCCGCTATATCTATACTCTCAGCAACAACTGTCAGCGTACCTTCAGACAACCCAGAAAGGTCAACGTCGTCCAGAGACCAACTTCCACCAGTCACCACCGTTTCTAAGTTTATGACCGCTCCTAACGAGTCGGTTACCGTAACTTGGATACGCTGGCCATCTTCAATGTTTTCAATCGTCCCTTCGAGGCGAGTAGTCGCGATTTCGTACTGATTTAAATACTCATCCCCTCCACCATCAAAATTGACGTTCACCGTTGCAAGCGTATCTTTAATGGTCGTATCGACGGCGTTCAGGTTATTGCCATAAATGTCAGAAACCACAGAAGTCACCGTAAGCGGCCCTTCAGCAAGAGAAGACAGATCAACGCCTGATAGGGTATAAGCCTCATTCTCTACGGTCGTTGTAAGAGTAATGGAATTATTGAGGCTGTCGGTAATGGTGATAGTAACAAGCCACTCATCGCTTATCTTGAGTGCGTCACCTTGAATCGTGACACTAGGAACTTCAAACTGGTTTTCGTATCCATCGCCGCCATCAAGAATATCCACCGTTAATATAGCATCGGGATTCAACCGCTCAGGAGCCTGAGTCTCAGAAGTTGGGTTTTCTCTTTCTTGCACTGCTGGCCTAGTAACATAGCCATTAGAAACGAGTTGCTCAGGTAAAACAGCGCGAATATAGGCAACAAAACTTAACCCACCAGAAGACTCACTAAAATCTCTAACGCTCTGATTAAAAGTGGATTCAATACCGTTTTGAGAAGCAATTAAAAGATCATTCGAACTCGATTCATCCTCACTTGTTGTATCTTCATTAAATGCAATATCGAGAATGTCAGTATTAAGAACAACCACCTCTACTTCTGGAACTAATTGTTCGTTAGGCAACATTTGGATCCAAGAACCGTCACTTAAAACCGCCCAAAGAACATTACCGATTTGAATGTAGAGTATTGGCTGCATAATTCGCCCCATATGAAACAACGAACTTTAAGTATGGTCGACGAATGTGACTGTTCAAATGAAACTAGAAAAAACATGGCCCTAAATGGCTCTAATGAGATATTGAACCAAAAACATACCTCATGTATGCGAGAAAGAGCCATTGGGGTAAACTACTTCTGGCGTAACCCATCCACTGGAAATTGATTGAAATTCCCCTTGCTACAATCGGGCTTATATCCAAATGGAGCAGGGAAAGGAATCGTATCGCAGCTTGTTGCAACGGAAGATTCAAACTTTACTCTCTTTCCTATCATGATAGGAAATAACCATGTGGCATTATTTCTTAAATCAAACTCCTCTTTAGGGTCATCAATCAAATTGTATATTTCAGGGATCTGTAATGGGCGCCCTTTCTCCGGCATGATATCTTGATCAATAAAGTGCATCTTGTAATTTTCCCACTTATAAGCGTAGGTTTCAGATCCATTGTTAACGATAAAACCATCTCGATTAGACTTTTCACTATCTCCCTTTAAAAAGGCCCACTGATCAATACTATCTATTGTTCTATCGCTTGGTAATTTGTATCCACCGACATGAGAAAGTGAGGCAAATAGATCCACAACATGGATAATTTCATCACTCACTCTACCCGGTTTGATGTGGTTAGGCCAAGAGGCAATAAATGGTGTTCGGAGAGACCCTTCAAGAGCCGTAAAGTACGCACCACGCCATGGCCCGCTAGAGCCTTGGTATGGCATATGCCACTCTGGACCGTTGTCAGAAAACCAAATCACTAGTGTATTGTCTTTAATTCCTGCTTTTTCTATTGCACCAATAACTTGCCCAGCTCGAAAATCTATCTCAGCTAACACATCTGAGTAATTTCCTTTGCCTGTTTTACCAATAAAATCAGGATGAGGTAGCGTCGGTAAATGTGGTTGAGTAAAAGTAATTACAGAGAAAAATGGCTTATTCTCTTTCACATTTCGATTTATAAAATCTGTGGCATGTTCAACTAGCTCACTGTCAATCGTTCTACGTGAGTCCAAATTATATTCTTTGACCCCTTTAGGATCCTGCCCTGCTCTAGCTGAAAGGATTTGAGGTTTAGGTAATATAGCTTTATAACCGGGTTGAGAGCTATATTCTGACTCATCCGTCGTATTTGCAATGCCATACCATTCATCAAAGCCTTGATCCGTTGGAAAGCGCCCTTTTTGGTCTCCCAAATGCCATTTCCCGTAAAGGCTCGTGTTATATCCTTGTTCCTTAAACTTCTCTGCAATGGTTATCTCCCAGTTCACCATACCGTAAGGCACTCCCCAAACAACCTTATCTGTCCCAGATCTAAGCGCTCGCCTCCCCGTCATGAATGAGGAGCGAGTTGGCGTGCATTGCGGTTCCACATTAAAATTAGTAAGGCGTACACCTTCTCTAGCAAGTTGATCTAAGTTTTTAGTTTCAACACCTCTGGTACTCCCATAGGAACTTAGTTCCCCCCACCCAAGGTTATCAACCAACATTACCACGACATTTGGTGTCTCTTCCGCAACCACTTCTAACGGGATACATAGAAACAGGATAGTTGCTAGTTTATTTTTCATAGTGTCGCCTTTCATTGAAATTCAATCCTGTAAGTGCGTCTTATCACACTTAAAACACACTAAAGTCTAGTCCATGTTAGTTAACATTTTTGAAAAACAGGGATTACTTGGAAGCAACAAAAAACCTCTACTATATTCAACTGACTACATTGTCTCATTTGGTGTCATCTCACTCGACTTCGCCATGATGAACACAATTAGTAACGTTATATAACGATAATGGATTCATTTATCGCGGAGGATTTTCATGCGAAACTCGATTAAAAAGGTAATGGCATTGGTCGGTACATTAGCTGCGTCCACAGCCTTTGCTGCCGATAAGCCCAACATCCTTGTGTTCTGGGGTGACGATGTAGGTGTATACAACATTAGTGCATATCACAATGGTATGATGGGAGGGAAGACTCCTAACATTGATAAAATCGCCAATGAAGGTGCCATTTTCACAGACGCTTACGCACAACAGAGTTGTACTGCCGGACGAGCCTCATTTATTCTGGGTCAACATCCGTTTCGTACCGGTCTATTGACTATTGGTATGCCCGGCGCAAAAGAGGGTATTCAATCGAAAGATCCTACTATCGCAGAGTTACTTAAAAATCACGGCTATGTGTCTGGTCAGTTTGGTAAAAACCACCTTGGTGATCAAGATGAGCACCTACCAACTAACCATGGGTTTGATGAGTTCTTTGGTAACCTATACCATTTAAACGCGGAAGAAGAGCCTGAGTCTGAGTTTTATCCAAAAGATCCAGAGTTTCGTAAAAAATTCGGACCTCGAGGCGTGTTGAAGGCGACTGCGGATGGCAAAATCGAGGACACAGGTCCCCTTACTCGTAAGCGTATGGAAAACGTAGACCGAGAGTTCATGGATGCTAGCTTGGCCTTTATGGAAAAAGCAGTAAAAGAAGACAAACCATTCTTTATTTGGCATAACTCAACCCGTATGCACGTCTGGACACATTTGAGTGAAGAATATCAAGGGAAGTCAGGTTACGGCTTATACGCCGATGGCATGATGGACCTAGATGATCAAGTAGGTGTCATGCTTGATAAACTTGAAGAGCTAGGCGTAGCAGATAACACCATTGTTGTTTTTAGTACTGATAATGGCGCTGAGAAATTTACCTGGCCAGATGGTGGTACTACACCGTTCAAGGGCGAAAAAGGTACGACTTGGGAAGGCGGATTCCGCGTTCCGATGATGGTACGCTGGCCTGGAAACATTAAACCAGGAACGGTTATCAACGATATCTTTTCACAAGAAGACTGGATGCCAACTCTACTCGCAGCTGTGGGCGAACCTGATGTGAAAGAAAAACTATTGAAGGGTCATAAAGCAGCGGGCAAAACCTTTAAAGCACATTTAGATGGCTACAACCAACTTGATCTGCTGACTGGTAAAGCTGATGAAGGCGCACGCAAAGAAATCTTTTACTTCGATGCTGGTGGTAATTTAAACGCCGTTCGTTATAAAGACTGGAAGATCCACTTCAGTATTATGGAGGGTGCCATTAATGAGGCATACCGCAAAACACCTAGTTGGCCTTTGATTGTAAACCTTCGTATGGATCCATTTGAGGTCGGTCCAGATGCAGCACTTTACGTCAGACATTTTTACGCTGATCAAATGTGGATGTTCGTTCCTGCTCAAGCTATCGTGCGTAAGTTCCTAGAGACATTTAAGGAGTTCCCTGCAACGAAAGGTAGCTCGTTAAGTATTGAAAAAGTGGTAGAAACAATGACACAGCAACCTAGAAACTAGACCCTAGGTATCGAAGCTACTGTGGAATTAACTAAGGCCTCAATTGTGAGGCCTTTTATTTCGTTGCAATTGTTTGGTTGCAGCAAGTTATGGTCAAACAAAGATTATCATTTAGTGCTCTCTTTAAACACTTGATTCCAATCTTGTTTCATATCGACAAATAGCCAACCTTGCTCTTCACCTACTTTAAACGATTTATCTAACTTACCAACATGAGAATCTTTATCATACGCCCATTCGCGCTTGTCATCCGTGTGATGGATAATCGCAGAAAATCTTGGACCTGAACCTGCTTTCGTCCACTCTAACATCTGTAAATCACCATCAGAATTACCAAACGCCATTACCGGACGTTTGCCAATGAAGTTTTGGATCGTCACAGGCTTTACTGCTTTGTCATTGACAAAGTCTATTTCCGGCATACGTTGGATGGTAGGTTTTCCATCAACACTTTGATATTCCGCCTTTAACGTCGTTCCCACGATGTTTTGCGTTGGAATGCCGTATACTTCCGGCGCCCAAACGCGCATAAATTCAATTCCGCCTCCAGAAACGATGTAGGTCTGATAGTCGTTCGCTCTTAAATAGTCGAGCAGTTCGAGCATAGGTTGATAGACCATTTCAGTGTATGGTCTACCCGTTGTTGGATGGACAGCCGTTTTCAACCATTCCTTAACTTCTTGATGAAACTGTTCAGTAGACATTCCAGAATGGGTTGCCATAACAAGCTTCATTACACCTTCGAGTCCTTGTTTACCAATCCCCTCCATGTCGCCTTTTAATGCGGAAGCAAAGGGTTCGGTTGTCTTCCAATCAGGATGCTCAGAGGCCATTTCTTTTACTCTATCGATCGCAAAAAACAACTGTAGATAAACAGGCTTTTCTGCCCAAAGTGTTCCATCATTATCAAACGTCGCGATTCGTTGGCTTTCAGGCACATAGGAATCCGAACCTTGGGTCGTTGTTTTCGTAACAAACGCCACAATAGCTTGCTTAGCGTCAGTGTTGTTCCATGACGGAAGTGGATCTTGCATATCAGCAGCAACAGCGTAACTAGACAGAGCAAAACCTGTTGCTAAGACAATCGCCTTTAACTTTATAGCCATCTTAATTCCTTATATTGAGGTGCTAGGTGCGAATCCAATCAAAAGTATAGTTCAATTGAAACAGGCGCATATTGAACTGAAATATGCAACGGCCACCAGAAAGTGACAATGTCACAAATCTAATCCACTATTTTATTAAAATAGAAACATGGAATTTAACGATTAGAGTTTAAATTCATTGGCTTCAACTGATGTAGGGGCACTTTTACGTCCCTTTTTCTGATTGAGCTCTTCAATAACATAGTCGGGAGCGACCTTCGTTAGCTCTGTTAAACAGTCATCCGTTTTAGGGTTGCCGTATCTAACATAGATGTCACACACGGCATACAATTGTTCTGGAGCACCGGATATCAAATACGCTTGCTCAAAAGCGTTGACAGACTTCTTCAAGTCTAACTCTTCTTGCAGAACACCATTTAAATACCAAAAGTAACTGTTCGTCTTTGCCATCGTCGCAGCTTTGTCTATTTCAAACGCCGCTTCTTTCTTTTTGTCTAATCTAACCAAAGCGAGAGATTTAGAATAATGCAGCGAGGCATCTTCTGAATTTAGCTTGATACCCTCGTCAAGCACGTTGATAGCTTTTTGGTCTAGCTGTTGCGCTCGGAAGTTGTCTGCATAGCTTAACCAAACTTGAGGGTTGTTTGGCTCAAGCTTAGTTAACTCTGGGTATATCAGCGCCGCTTTATCCCAATCACGATGCCAACGGTAAACGTCTGCAAGTAATAACTTGGAAACATTATCGTTCTTACTGGACAAGTGTGCTGTCAGCTCTGAAACAGGCCCTTCAAGTGACTGCTGTTGCTCTGAACTCAAATTGGCGTAATCTCGAACGAGGTTAATCGCTGCTGTAATTCGCACCATGGCGGCGTCATCACTCAATAATGGTGAAATCAAACGCCAACGGTGCTCAATCATATATGGCTGTGCTCCCACAATCGCAGCTTCGCGAATACCTGCATCTTCATCCTGCAACCCACGCGCAACTGCAACCAACGCATTTTGGCTTGGATAGTTGGCTAACTCACGTAAAGCATCAATACGTTTTTCTGAAGACAACTTTTTATTTTGCGCATCATAAGACAGCTTTTCGACTCGTTGCGCCGGTGTCATTTGAGCTTCTTGTGGAGTGACAACCGTTGTCGGCGATACCTGGTCTGGGTCTAGCAATGTTGTTTCTTGTGCCACTGTTGTTTGACTCGCAGCAATGCCGATCGAGATCACGAGTAATGATTTAGAGAGCAGCTTAATTTTTTGCATTCAATAACCTATATTCTTTCATTTCCGGGCCTGTAGCAGGCGTAGTGACTATCTTAAAACTTCATTTCAAACACAGTCTGTGTTTGAGTAGCTTGCTGGCGTAGAATCTGGTCACTGTATTTACCGTGAACCACTGGGTTACCTGTCGCTCGTAAGATGTACGCCATCGACTGATCAACATGGGTAAAAAACTTCTTCCAACCCGCGCAGAGATAATTAAGACCAGGCTCACCTTGCCTAGTACGGATAAAACGGTTTTTGGGACATTCTCCAAAACATGCAAATTGATAATCACATTGAAGGCACTGTTGGGGCAGCGTACGACTTTTAGCAAACCCAAATTTCTGCTGCTCAGAGCTATAAGCGAGCGTATCGAGCTTTTCGTGATGAATGTTTCCAACCTTATATTCTGGGTACACGTAATGATCACACGCAAACACATCACCATTAGGCTCCATTGCTAAGCCTTTCCCGCAGATTTCACCTAACGTACACAGTGGGTTTTTTCTGCCCATCCAGGTTTCGATACTGGCTTCAAAGTACTGCACAAACACGTTGCCGATATCGTGTAAAACCCATTCATTGAAAATCGCGATCAGAAAATTTCCCCATGCTTCATCCGCAACGCAAAAAGGCTCAACAACGGCATCTTTATGACCTGGGATCAACCGTTTATCTCCTTGCTTTAGTTGCTCGTTTGGCTCCCAAGTTTGAGGGGCGGTTGTTCTGAATGTTTTCTGCTCAACTATTGGAATAAACTGCATTTGAGGGGAGCGTACTTCATCTCGCAAGAATCGGTACACTTCAAGTGGGTTACGGCCGGTCAAGTTGTTAACACAAGTGAGCGTAGCAAACTTTACTTCGTGCTTATGTAATAATTCAACCGCATTCATAACTTGCCGGAATGTGCCTCTACCAGCTCGGTTTGTTCGGTAAGCGTTGTGCATCATTTCTGGGCCATCAATGCTTAAACCGACGAGAAAGTTGTTCGCCTTTAAAAACTCACACCATTCATCGTTAAGCAGTGTGCCATTAGTCTGGAGATCATTGGAGATCGTAATGCCATCGGGACGGTATTTATTCTGTAGCTCAACAATTGTCTTGAAATAATCCAAACCTAGCATTGTCGGCTCACCACCCTGCCAAGAGAAAATGATTTCAGGTGTATTCTGTCCCGCTATATATTGACGGATATAGGTCTCGAGCGTTTCCTCATCCATGACTGGTGAGCAGCCTGGCTTGTACTCAAGTAAATCTTGTTTGCTTAGGTAGTAGCAATAGGTGCAATCGATATTGCACACTGCACCGATAGGTTTCGCCATGACATGTAATCGCTTGGATGCTTTTCCATTGAACTGCGGACCTTGAGTTATGTGCATTCATCACCTTCTTAGTTGCTAGCCTGCGCCCAACGGCGTTAAGACTAATCATTAAGTTAATCGCCTAGTGTGATGATAATGTTCAATTATTCGTGGCGCTTGTTATAGTGTGTATAACTGTTTTTCATAGACTTGCCTGATAAAATTTTTTGATCATAAATGTTGATGGAGCTCCCCTATGAAGCATTCCAAAAGTAATACTCTTTACCTTGGTGCCACTATTTCGATTTCGCTAATTATGACTGGATGTGCAACAACACAACCTAGCCCTCTTGCTCAAAAAATCGATCAAGATATGGTTCTTATTGAAGGTGGACCATTTACGATGGGCTCGGATAATCCATCAGCAAATAAATCCGAGCACCCGGCTCGCACCGTTCGCGTGGATGATTTCTATTTGGCAAAATTTGAGGTAACCCAAGAGTTATTCGAATCGGTTACAGGCTCTTCTCTGAGTTATTTTAGAAACCCAAATACGCCCGTGAATAACATTAGCTGGCAACAAGCCAATTATTTTATAAAGAAATTGAATGAAAAAACGGGAGAGCACTATCGTTTACCCACCGAAGCAGAATGGGAGTTTGCAGCGAAAGGGGGGAATCTAAGTCAAGGATTCACTTACGCGGGGTCTGATGATATTAACGACGTTGCCTGGTATGCCAGTAACTCAAACAATAAGGCACACAAGGTAGGTCAGAAAAAACCGAATGAGCTTGGCTTATACGATATGACGGGTAATGTTGGTGAGTTTGTTATTGATGCGTTTGATGAAGGCTATTACAAATCAGCACCAAGTGATAATCCGGTAAACGCAAAAGATGAAAAAGAAAGCCTTGCACACAAGTCTGTACGAGGTGGTAGCTTTGCCTATAATGCTGACGAATCCGAAAACTATCGTCGCGATTTTGCTAGCCAGTCAGTCATCATGTCCGACATGGGGCTGAGATTAGCGAAAGACGCTGATTAAACTAAGCAAGAAAAAAGTGGAGCGATAAAAGCTCCACTTTTGGTAATTAGCTCCTATTGACCCCGACAATAGAGGCTTTAAGCTGATCAATAGCTTGTTTAGGTGCATAGTGACTAAGCTCTTGTATGCACCTATCGAAAGCAAAAGCGACAGCACCTTTTTTATGATTTCTCGCTAGAACCTCGCATTGAGCATACAAGTGCTGTGGATTGCCACCGACTTCAAATGCTGTTTGCAACGCTTTACTGGCTTCTAGAACATCGCTTTTTTCTAGAGCTAGACCGTACACGTACCAATAATGAGCATTAGTTTCACCAATTTCTGCGGCGCGTCTAAGTAGCTTTTTCGCATCATCAGCTTTGCCTTGACGCAACAAAGAAAGACCTGCGCTGTATGGTAACGTGCTGGATTTAGGTTGAGCTTTCATCCCTTGTTGTAGCACCGTGAGCGCAGCTTCTTCTTTACCTAGGTGACGATACAAATCTGCTAGGTTAACGTAGCTATTTTCGAAATAGGGTTCGATGCTGATCGCTTGTTTATACAGCTCGGCCGCTTTGTCGATTTCACCTAAGCTGCGGTACACATTCGCCAAATTGGTTCTTCCGAAACCACGATCGGCATTAAACTCTTGAATTTCCATGTACTCTTCTAAAGGTGATTTAATGATATCTTTTTGTAAAGGGGTCATTTGTGCGTAGTTCGCTACCAGCACCGAGGCAGCTTCCGCTCTCACTGAAAGCACCGGGTCACCAAGCAATGGCTCTAGAATCCGCCACCGATCATGAAATTCATAACCAGACGAGCCTGAAATTGCCCCTAATCGAACCATTTCATTCTCATTCTTAACGGCCCTAGCCAAAGATACTGTTGTATTTTGGTCAGTGTTGCCCCCCATTCTCTCCAGGGCTGAAGCACGAATAATGTCTTTTAACGACGAATCCTGAGCAGAGTATGCCAACGCATTTGCTGCTCCTTGATGACCAATTGAATCCGCATAAAATGCGACAGCAAAATGTTGTTGATTACGATACTTCGAATTCGGGTACCATTCTGCTATCTGTTCATCGGCCCATTGATTGCTTTTATCTTCATGGCATGACATGCAAACATTGGGCGTTCCAATGTGTTTGCTCAAATCCGGTCGTGGAATATGCCAACTGTGGTCTCTACGAGGATCGACTTGCATGTAAGTCGTTTCTGGCATATGACAAGTCGTACATTGCGATGCTTCAGATCCAGCCTTATGAAAGGTATGCTTTTCAGGTGTATATTCCAATGCAATATGGCATTGCGAACATACTGCCTCTTCTGGGATCGTTAACTCTGCCGTGTGTGGATCATGGCAATTAGTGCACGTGACCCCCTTCTCCGCCATTTCAGATTGAAGAAACGAACCATAAACATAATCTTCGTCGTAAATCTGTCCATCATGATAGTAGAGTTCAGGTGTTATAAGACTTAAGCGATATTTATCAAAAAAAGAACCTTTAACATGATCACCTGTTTCATTTAACTGGGTTCGGCGACTATGGCATTGAGCGCATGTTTGCACTTGATTGGTTGCTTCAATTGATTTCGGCTGTAACGTACTATGTCCTTCCTCAAACACCCAATCCGACACTGCTTTAGACAAATTTCGATCAAAGCCATAATGGCTGTCATGCTCAAAAGAAGTGCCAGCATTTTTGTATTTCTTGGCCAGTTCTATGTGCTGACTAGCGGGACCATGGCATGCTTCGCATCCCACATTAATCTCTGACCATGAGCTGTTGTAAGTGTTTTTGTCAGCGTCGTAATTCTTCTTTAGGTTCGTTGAATGGCAATCAGCACACATGAAGTTCCAATTTTGCCCGGTATTGGTCCAATAGAATTCATCCGTTGTTGTCGTTTCTGGATAAAGATGAAACCAACGCTGTCCCCCTTCAACTTTAGCTCTTGTGTCCCAAGCAAAAGGAATAAGCTGCACGCGGCCATCTTCAAACTCGACCATGTACTGCTGTAATGGCTCCCAGCCAAATGTATAGCTGATCTTATAGTCATGCCATTGCCCGTCAGAGCCTTGAATGTTGACCCAATATTCGCCGCCTTTTTTAAAAAAACGATTAGGCATTCCTTTGTGCGTTACAACATGGTTATCAAAATCACCACGTACAGAGGTTGTACTTGCATGCTTCATGGCCATATCGTGATGTGACCCTTTCCAAGCCTCCACCTCGTTTTGGTGGCACTCTGCACAAGCTTGTGTGCCAGCATATTCTGGATTTAAGCCTGAAGGAATATTTGGTTTCTCTGTGAATAACTCTTGAGAAAAAGCCATAAAACTGACAACAACGTTGACCAGCAATAAAATGCGAAACCGGCCTGCCCACTGACTCATAGATATCCTTATATTTATAATGTACAACCTAAATCAATATAGACACTAAATCACTGGTTATACAAATAATTACAAGCAATACATAACGACTTTAGTATTGCTTTAGGACCGTAAAACAAGCGAGCATCCTATTGTTTTTCATTTCCATCCCCTCTTCTACTACGCAATAAAAATAAGGCTCTTCAGTGATCTAAATCTACTTTACGAATCTCTACAAACTAACAGAACAATCCTATTTCTTCTTAATTAACAAATAGTTACAACCTAGCAATAACTTATGGTTATATCGAGTATAAGAGGATTTTTCTATATACATCATTAACTTATGCAGCAACTAAGCATAAGGCTCACTTGTGCTTATCTTTACTCTCAACAATCTGGAGTTTTTATGGCAAATCAATTGAGCAAAATCGCTGTGGGCGCAGGACTGTTAGCGGCGTCCAGTGCTGCTATGGCAGCCGACAAACCGAATATTCTGGCAATTTTTGGTGACGATATCGGCTACTGGAATATCAGCGCATACAACCAAGGTATGATGAGTTACAAAACGCCAAACATCGACCGTATCGCGAATGAAGGTGCGTTGTTCACAGATCACTACGGACAACAGTCTTGTACTGCTGGTCGCGCTGCCTTTATTACGGGTGAAGAGCCATTTCGTACGGGTTTGTTAACAATTGGTATGCCAGGCTCTGACCACGGCATACCTGATTGGGCGCCAACCATTGCAGACCTGTTAAAAGAACAAGGTTACATGACGGGTCAATTTGGTAAAAACCACTTAGGTGACCAAGATAAGCACTTACCGACAAAACACGGCTTTGACGAATTCTTCGGTAACTTATATCACCTAAACGCAGAAGAAGAACCTGAAACTTATTACTACCCTAAAGACCCAGAGTTTCGTAAAAACTATGGCCCTCGTGGTGTCATTAAGTCTTATGCCGACGGTAAGATTGAAGACACTGGCCCGATGACACGAAAACGTATGGAGCACGCAGATGAAGAGTTCCTAGAGAGCTCTTTGGCATTTATGGAAAAAGCAGTTAAGGCGGATAAACCCTTCTTTATTTGGCATAACGCCACTCGTATGCACGTTTGGACTCGCTTGCAGGAAAAATACCAAGGTAAATCAGGCGTAAGCATTTATGCCGATGGTATGCTGGAACACGATGATCATGTAGGTGTTTTACTCGACAAGCTGGATGAGCTAGGTGTTGCAGACAACACTATCGTTATCTACTCAACGGACAACGGCGCAGAAACCATGACTTGGCCAGATGGTGGCGCAACACCATTCCATGGTGAAAAAGGTACAACTTGGGAAGGCGGTATGCGTGTTCCTCAACTGGTTCGTTGGCCAGGCGTAATTAAGCCAGGAACCAAGATCAATGAAATGATGGCACACCAAGACTGGTTGCCTACATTATTGGCAGCTGCTGGCGTACCTGATGTAAAAGAAAAACTGGCAGAAGGCTACAAAGCAAATGGCAAAGAGTGGCGTGTACATTTAGATGGTTATAACTTCATGCCATACTTTGAAGGTAAGGAAGAAAAAGGCCCTCGTGAGTCGCTGCTTTACTTTACGTCTAATGGTGAATTAAACGCTGTTCGCTGGAATGACTGGAAACTTCACTTTGCAACGCTTGAAGGGAACCTAAGTAACGCAGTTCGTTTTGCTCCGAACTGGCCTAAAATCATCCACCTACGCGCTGACCCATTCGAAAAAGGCCCAAGCGAATCACAAATGTACTTGCGTTGGATGGCTGACAACATGTGGCTATTTGTACCTGTACAAGACGTTGTGGGAGAGTTCTTTAAAACACTTCCAGAATACCCAATGCAACGTGGCACAGCGATGAACCCTGCTTCACTAAACTACGACTCTCTAAAAATGCAAGAGAAGCTGCAACAACTAGACAAAGTTGAACAAGAAATCAGCAAGTTTAAGTAAACTAAGTTAACGTTAGTTAATCAGTAACATTAAGCCAGCAGACCATTCTGCTGGCTTATGTGTATCGCCACATAGGAACTTACTTAAATCGCCTGTTTAGCCTATACAAAGTGGGCATTATGAGTACAAACTGAAAAGTAAATTACCACCTTCTAAAGAAGGTGGCTTTGTGTGAGCCCCCTAAAAGGGGGCCTTTGTTTAGTCCAGCGCCA